>JAPKYA010000091.1 GCA_026394565.1 Methanothrix sp. | reverse complement strand
TAACACAGTTCATATCGAGATAGAATTCACCTCTTTTCACCAGAATCTCATTATATTTGGGCCAATCTCTATTGTCTTCATATGTCATGATATGGTATTTATTTTTCTAACGATAAATAGATTATGCAACACAGCACATATTTGGGGTAATTTATGGACGATTTCTGCGAAATGGTCTATTAATTTGAAAAGATGATCCTAGAAAATACGTTTTTCACTTGCTTTTGAGACAGTGCCGTCTGATGGGTCTTGGCTGGTAAAATTTTTCACAAAATATGTAAATTCTCTTAAAGGAGCTAGCGCCTGAGATCTCTTGTACTCATCTGCCAACCAATTATGGGCATCATCCTCAGAATTTAGTGGACTCTGGAGATCTTCAGGAAGCGTTTTGAATTCATCCATATCAAGATCGTGATTCCCCGGCACGATGAATAGTCTACTACTATCTAGTCCGCATGCTTCCAAGATTGGTTTAAATAATTCGCCCTGAGAAATTCGGTATTGATGTGGTTTTCCACTATTGGCTACATCCCCGCTGAAGACTATGAAATCTATCTTCTCAAGATCAGAGCTAATCTTCGTAGCTCTCTTTTTTATATCATCGACTAAGGCCCTCAGAACTATTTGCCGATTGGCAGATTGAACTTGATCTGCTTTATTATCTATCTGATGGCAATCAGAGATATGTAGCCAGGTTAGTCCCGACATGAATCCTCTTATCTATTTGATTAATTTTTCCGCCATACTTTAACGGTTATTTTTAATTTGCGATTTATCTCATCATTTCTGCTATGAAACCTTAATCAATTTAAACCTTACTAAGAATTTCCCTCTCAACGAGTCAAACAGCGCAATCCGCTGCAAGCTGCGAGGTATTCATTAAAAAGAAAGCGCTGAGGGTGAGATTTGAACTCACGAGGTGCGATGCACCACTGGTTTGCTTGTCGTTCTGCCCCCTGGGGAGCGTGTGACCTCAAGACCAGCGCCGTAGGCCGCTTGGCTACCTCAGCCCGCCTCTCATCTTTGAATCAGTAGATCTTAAGCCTGACGATTCGATAATCTTTTTATCTCTCGCCGCTATTTTTCTCTGATGCTGATAAAAAACGTCTCCATTCTCCACTCCGGCCAACTGCTGCCTGGCCGGGACATTCTCATCGAAGAGGGCAAGATCACGAAGGTAGGCCGCGATCTCAAGGATGAGAGCGACGATGAGCCGATCGACGGGCGGGGAAAGCTGGCCATCCCCGGGCTCATCAACGGCCACACCCACCTGGCCATGACCCTTCTGAGAGGCTACGCGGACGACATGGAGCTGATGCCCTGGCTGCAGGAAAAGATCTGGCCCCTGGAGGCGAAGCTCACCGAGGAGGACGTTCGCTGGGGCGTGAAGCTGGGCTGCCTGGAGCTGATTCGCTTCGGCATCACCTGCTACAGCGATATGTACTACTTCCCGGATACGACCGCCCAGGCCACTAAAGAGATGGGGCTGCGTGCCTTCCTCTCCGGCGTGGTCTTCGATATGAAGCCCGAGCTTCTCGGCCAGGTGGAGCCTTTCATCCGCCGCTGGAAGGGCGACGAGCTGATAACTCCCGCCGTGGGCCCCCATGCCGCCTACACCTGCTCTGAGGAGACGCTGCTCCGGGAAAAAGAGATCGCCGACAGACATGATGCCATGATTCACATCCACCTCTCTGAGACCCGCGAGGAGGTGGACGGCTTTCTGCTCTCCAAGGGCAAGAGCCCTGTGGAGTATCTGGACTCACTGGGAATGCTAAATGAGCGCCTGGCAGCGGTGCACTGCGTCTGGCTCTCTCCTGAGGACTGCTACCTCTTGGCGGAAAGGAAGGCCAATGTGGTGGACTGCACAGTAAGCAACCTCAAGCTGACCTCGGGCATCGCCCCGCTGAACACTTTGATGGAGGCGGATGTAAATGTCTGCCTGGGCACGGACGGCGCTTCCAGCAACAACAACCTCAATCTCTTTGAGGAGATGAAAGTAACCGCCATTGTGCAAAAGAATGCCTACCACACTCCTGCCGCCTTCTCGGCAGAGCAGGTCTGGCGCCTGGCCACACAGAACGCCTGGCGGGCCTTTCGGCTCAACCTGGGCTTGCATGCTGGTGCTCTGGCCGATCTGGTCCTCATCGACCTGCAAAAGCCCTGGTTCTGCCCCCAGTCCAACATCATCTCTCATCTGGTCTACAGCATGAGCGGAGGCGTGGACACGACCATTATCAACGGAAAGGTGCTCATGCGCGAGGGGGTAATACTGGGCGAGGCGGAGATCATGGAGAAGGCTCAGGAGCGCTTCCTGCGCCTGACCTCTTAGCTCTTGACTATTCGTAGCCTCCTCCGTCCGCTCATGAATCTTCTCAGGCCCCAAAAGCCGCCCGCGAGGAAGAGCAGAATCAGCCCTGCCGCCCCCAGATACAGCCATGGAGAAGGTGCGCCCTCGCCCACGTAAATCAGCAAGGCAAGCTCCTGGCTCTTTCTCCCCCCGTCCTGCCCGTCCCGGTAAGAGACTCTGCAAGGCAAGGCATAGTAGCCTGATGTGGCATTTTCATCAGTGAATACCGAGAGGCTTCGCAAAGCGCTCTCGCCCGGAGCGAGGCTCGATTTCTCTTGGCCATTTTCAACCATGAGAAAAGGGGGGCTGGGACGGGCCTGCATCTCAAGATCCAGGGCAGGCTCGTCGCCCCGGTTGGCCAAAAAAACCTGCAGATTCGACTCCGCTTTGGGAAGCGTCTCGCCCTCCAGCTTCTCCTGCTCTATCTTCGGTCCGAGCACCACTTCTGCCTGCAAGGGCAGCTCAATTGAGGCTTTCTCATAAGCAAAAACAAAATTGGGAGCGCCTTCTTCTCCTGAGGCCGTCACCTGGGATAACCGGGAATAGTTGAGGCGAAGCTGCAGAGGATAAATGCCCAGCGCCGCGCCATCCGCCAGGGCCATGAACTGCACGGTTGCATTCTCCCCCGCGGCCAGTTGACCCGCATTCTGCCGCCCGGAGAAGATTTTAATCCTGTCATCTGGGCTGTGAAGTTCGGCCACGATGCTGCTGGCATTTGCTTTATTGAATCCTGTCTCATCCGTCTCTTCTGCTGTCGATGCATTGTTTTCAAGCACAACGAAAATGCTGGAGGGTCGGCTTACCTCCAGATTGCCAGAGATCGATGAGATCTGCAGATGAGGGCCTTCTGCCGGGCTGTCGCCTGCCTGGGCAGAAAAACCGGCCGCAAGCAAGAGAAGAAGAGGGAAAAGGAGAAAGAGAAACCGGCCCAGGAACCTTGATGCGTTCATGTCCTAGTAGAGCAACTGTACCTTTTTATAATTATCCTTTTCACATTTTACCCCGGAACTCAGATACACCAATAGACAAATATATAATCATAATTTAGTTAAGAAAGATTTATATCTACAGGATACGACTGAAATACAGTATCAAAAAGGCATTTGAATATCCATTACAATTTAGAATCAGAAAAAAAGATATAATTTGGATACAAATACCTTTTAAGTTGCAAAAAATGTAAGGCGATTTAAAATGGTTGATGAAAAATCAGATAAATCTGTTCTGACCGCAGATCAAGCTCTGTATTATCCACCCCGAGATCTTGTCGAGAACTCCAATGTCATGGCCTGGATGAAGGCAAAGGGCCTGAAGTCGGAGAGCGAGATGCGGCAATGGTGCTCTAAGAATTACGTCTCGTTCTGGGACGAGATGGCCCAAACCTACGCAGACTGGTTCGAGCCCTACAAGCAGACATTGCAGTGGAAGGCCCCCTTTGCCAAGTGGTTTATAGGCGGCAAGATCAATGTAGCCTATAATGCCGTAGACAGGCACGCCAAATCCTGGCGGCGCAACAAGCTGGCTTATATCTTTGTGGGAGAGCCCGTAGGCGATGTGCGCAAGATCACCTATTTTGAGCTATCCAGAGAGGTCAACAGATTCGCTAACGCCCTCAAGGCCCAGGGCATCAAGAAGGGCGACAGAGTGGGAATTTATTTGCCTATGGTCCCGGAGCTGCCTGTGGCCATGCTGGCCTGCGCCAAGCTTGGTGCCATTCACGTAGTAGTATTCTCCGGCTTTTCCGCAGTGGCTGTTCGTGACCGGCTGGAGGACTGTCAGCCAAAGATTCTGGTCACCTGCGACGGCTCCTACCGGCGGGGCAAGCCCATCGCTACCAAGCCCCAGGCCGATGAGGCCATCGCCGGACTCAAGTGCATCGAGAAGGTAGTAGTGGTAAAGAGAAACGGCCAGGAGACGCCCATGACAGCAGGCCGCGATGTCTGGTGGAATGAGTTTGTGGCCGGGCAGTCCTGCACCTGCGAGACTTTGCCTATGGACGGCGCAGATCCGCTCTTCATCCTTTACACCGCCGGAGCTGCCGGAAAGCCGCGCGGCATAGTGCACACCCATGCAGGCATGTCTGTCGGCCCCGCTTTTACGACGTCCTGGGTCTTCGATATCAAGGATACGGATGTCTACTGGTCTACCGCCGATATCGGATGGATCACCGGCCACAGCTACATCGCCTACGGTCCGCTCTGCCTCGGTGCGACAAGCATCATGTACGAGGGCTCGCCCGACTATCCCGACTTCGGCCGGTGGTTTAAGATTATAGAAGACTACGGAGTCTCTGTGATCTATACTGCGCCTACCGCCATCCGGATGTTCATGAACGAGGGCCCCTCCTGGCCCCAGAAGTACGATCTTTCCACAGTGCGGCTCATGGGCTCGGTAGGAGAGGCCATGAACCCCGATGCCTTCGTCTGGTGGAGGCGATACGTGGGCGGCGGATTTGCTCCAATCATGGATACGTGGTTTCAGAGCGAGACCGGCTCTCAGGTCATAGCTCCCCTGCCCATAACCCCGCTCAAGCCCGGCTCGCCCAGCTTCGCTCTGCCCGGCTACAGCGTAGAGGTAGTGGATGACAACGGCGTGGCAGTGCCCGCGGGCGGCACTGGCAACATACTCATAACCGAGCCCTGGCCGTCCATGCTCCGCGAGGTCTACCAGAACCCGGCTGGGTACAACGAGACCTACTGGGCCGCTTTTCCGGGCAAGTATCTCTCCGGAGACAAGGCCCGCGTGGACGGGGATGGATACATCTGGGCCCTGGGGAGGGGAGACGATGTCCTCAAAGTGGCAGGGCACAGAATATCCAATGCCGAGGTTGAGGCATCGGCTGAGAAGCACCCCTCAGTTGCCGCCGCGGCGGTCGTTGGCAAGCCGGACAAGGTGAAGGGCGAAAGCATTGTGGTATTCGCAGTCTTGAAGCCCGAGGCAAAGCCGGACGCCGCTTTAGAGAAAGACATAAAGAACTTCGTGCGAAAGACATTGGGTCCAATTGCCATTCCCTCGGATGTCATATTCGTCGCCGACATCCCCAGGAACAAGGCAGGAAAGCCCGTCAGGCCGTTGATCAAGGCCAAGGCTCTTGGAGAAGTTCTGGGAGACACATCGGCTGTCGCCAATCCCAAAGCGCTCGACGCCATCCCGCTCCTGGCCAAGAAGTAGAGCCTGGGTTTGGCTTATTTTTCCTTTTTCCATTGTCTCCTTCTCGGCGAAGCTATAAATAACTTCCATGCAGCATACATTTTAAATGGGCCGCCTGGGATTTAATCAAGGAAAGCGAAATGGCAAGCGAAGGCACTAGACCATGCTCACTGAAATTCTGATCATTTTTCTACTGTTCCTGGCTAGCGGCGCCTTTTCCATGGCCGAGATGGCCGTTGTCTCCTCCAGCAAGGCCCGGCTCAGGGTCCTGGTGGAAGAGGGCCATGCCGGTGCAAAGGCTGCCCTGGAGCTGGCTGAAAATCCCAACCGCCTCCTCTCCACTGTGCAGACCGGCATAACTCTCATCACCACCCTGGCCGGGGCCTATGGAGGCGCAACAATTGCTGATGAGCTGGCTGCATACATCAACATCAGCTCTATTCCGGCTCTAACCCCATACAGCGGCGGCCTGGCCTTGGTCTCTGTCGTCCTGCTGATCACCTTCTTCAACCTGGTCATAGGTGAGCTGGTCCCCAAGAGAATCGCGCTTAGCAATTCGGAGCGCTTCGCCTCTCTTGCTGCCGCTCCCTTGGCTGCCTTCTCCCGTGTTGTGTCTCCATTGATTGTCCTGCTCAGTGCCTCCACTGATCTGGTGCTGAGGGTGCTGGGGGTGAAGGCCTACACTGAGCCTGCTGTGACTGAGGAGGAGATACGCATCCTGATCGACCAGGGAACGACGGCAGGCGTGATCGAGGAGGAGGAGCAGGACATCATGGAGAGGGTCTTTTCACTGGGGGACAGAAGGGTAAACTCCATCATGACTCCCAGAGGCGAGATCGTGTGGTTGGATGTCGACGATTGCGCAGCAGAGATTTCCCGAAAGATAGCCGGAGGCGCATACTCTATGTTTCCGGTCTGCAGCAAAAAGCTGGACAATGTCCTGGGAGTAGTCCAGTCCAAGGACCTGCTGAGCTGCAACCTGGCCGACCAAAATGTTAACCTCAAGGCATCTCTCCTGCCGCCGCTCTTTGTGCCGGAGAGCATGAGGGCTCTAAAGGTGCTGGAGAAGTTCAAGCAGACAGGGATTCATCTGGCCATAGTTTTAGATGAGTATGCATCGGTGCAGGGAATAGTAGCCCTGGTAGATCTCCTGGAAGGGCTGGTGGGAGACATACCGCACATCGATGATCTGGCAGAGCTGCAAGTAGTGAAGAGGGAAGACGGCTCCTGGCTGGTGGATGGCACTCTGCCGGTGGATGACTTCAGAGAGACGATCGACCCGGAAGGGCTGCCCGAGGAGGAAGATTATCAATACATAACCTTAGGCGGATTTTTGATGACTCATTTAGAGAAGATCCCCATTGCCGGAGATTACTTCGAGTGGGGCGGCTACCGCTTTGAGGTTGTGGACATGGATGAGCGCAGGGTGGACAAGATTCTGGTAACTCCTCTGGCAAAGGACAATCTAATGGAGAAAAAATGAGGGGCGTTTTGATTCTTTCCGGCGGCGTGGATTCGACCACATTGCTCTACAAGATGCTGGCTGACGGCTACGAGGTGGATGCTCTCACCTTCAACTACGCCCAGAGGCACAAAAAAGAGATAGAATGCGCAAAAGCCATTGCAAAAAGGCTGCATATCAATCATCGCATCGTCGATCTCAGCTCGCTGGCCTCTCTTTTGGGCGACAGCGCACTGCTGGGTGGAAAGGAGGTGCCAAGCTGCCACTACACAGAGGAGGCCGCCAAAAAAACAGTTGTGCCCAATCGCAACATGATCATGCTCTCCGTGGCGGCGGGCTACGCTGAGGCTCATGAGATCCCAGAGGTCTTTTACGCCGCTCACAAGAACGACAGCACCATCTATCCCGACTGCCGGCCCCAGTTTGTGCAAGCCCTGCGCCCCGCCATTCGGCTCGCTACCGCCTGGCATCCCGTAGAGCTGCAGGCTCCTTTTGTGGATATGAGCAAGGCGGAGATAGTGGGAATGGGCATCGCCCTGCAGGTGCCCTACCATCTGACCTGGTCCTGCTACAGAGGCGAGGAGAAGCCCTGCCGCACCTGTCCTACCTGCGTGGAGAGGGAGGAGGCTTTTGCCGTGAACGGGCGACGGGATCCGCTGGTGGAAAATAGAGCTTGAGCCGGAAATTTTTCCTTTGATGCCATCAAGCGCTCTCTTTAGTCTCTGTGTCTCTGCGCCTCTGTGGTTTGGTCCGCAATTGGCAAATCCTTAATTATCAGGCCGACAGGAAATTAGCGGTGAAAAACATGTCAAGAAGCCACAAGCTCGTGCTCTTATTCCTTGCAGTATCGATTCTCTCGATCTCGGCTCAGGCTGAGAGCAACTACACCGTGAACGTCACGGCAGATAAGTTTCTGGGCAACCATCTGGTAAACCAGAGCGGCTTTGCTCTTTATTACTTCTCGGATGACGGCAGCGCAAATGGTGCCAGCATCTGTTATGATGATTGCGCAGCCAAATGGCCGCCCTTCTACGCCCAGCCGATAACCGTGCCGGACAGCCTGAGGCCCGTTGACTTTGCCACCATTACCAGAACCGATGGATCATTGCAGACGACATTCAAGGGCTGGCCGCTCTACCTCTCTTCCAGGGACGAAGCCGCAGGCGATGTCTTCGGAAACGGCCAGGAAGATAACCGCTGGCATGTCATCGACCCTCAGGAGCAGCCTCAGCTTTTCTAGAGTCCGAAAAAAGAATGGAGTGATTGGGAGGACCTTTCAGGTCCCCCATTTCTCTCGTCTTGCTTTTCGGGATAAAAAAAGGATTTTTAATCCCTTGCGATCACTTTTTTGCCTCTACAGAGATTTCGTATGTTATCCCTGAATCAAAGCCATCAACGCTTACATAGTACTCGCCGGGCAACAATTCCGTCTCTATTTGGCTTGCCCTGGTGTCGTCATAGTCGTCATTGGAATCCAGCTCCTTTTCCTCTGAGTCATAGAGGTAGATTCGTGTGTCCCCTTTGGTTATTGTTTTCAGGATCACGCTCATATTCTCTGGAACCACGAACTTGTAGAAATCTTTGTCATCAGTGGATTTAAGGCAGCCCTTCTCGATCAGGGCAGCGGATGCATTGAGGGCTCCCAGGTCAATGGCCTGGGCAAAGGCGTCATTGGGCTCTTTTTCGCAGGTCATTGAGATGAAGGATAGGTTTAATGTGTAATTGTAGGTGTCGGAGTACCCGCTTGAGCTCTCTATTCTGAGATAATACGTGCCCGGATCGACGAACGTGGAGAGCGAGTACGTATCTGTGGCCATCGGCAGGTAGTACTTCTTGCTCTCGTTATAGGCGTAAAGTACAAGGGCCACATCAGAGCCGTCGCTGTCGATGCTCAGCTTTCCGCTCTGTCCTTCTGCCAGGTTGATCTTGATAAAATCAGCATCACCAGATGGCTCAATTGAACCGCCAACGAGCTGACTTCCGGCTAACGTGCCCAGATCGTTTGCTTCGCTAAGACCGTCATTGGGCTCGGTTTCAAAATTATTATTTGCTGTCAATGTGTAATTGGCCTTTTCATAAGGTCTTGCATCAAGGCGGACATAGTATGATCCCGGCATGAGGTCTAAAAGGACCAAACTACTGCTGGAAGCTACATAGTTCATATCCTTATCATAGACCACTAAGCCAAAATCCGTTGCGTAATAGTAGCTTCCGTCAGGTTGAGTAATTTTCATAAAGAACCTGGCGGAATCAAGAACCTTGAACTGGAACCACTTCAGCTCGCCTGGACTCAAGTTTCCATTCTGGACCAGGTTCAACTTTTCTTTTCCAATATTCCCCAGGTCGATAGCTCCCTGGGAAACACAATTCTTATCAATCGTTTGCTGGGCAAATACCGGCTGTACTATCAGCAGCATTGCCATCATGCAGATCAAAGATACTATTTTCATGATAAAATCCCCGATAACTATTAGTTAAGTTATTCTTTATATCCTTTTGGATAAGCGAGATTTATATAATCATGAAGTATATTGAGGAAATGTGTAGTCGGAGTGTTTAAGGACCACACAGATGGATTGACAAGTCAAAAGATTTATATGTATATAAGAGATAAACGTGTAGTTCAATTAAAAGTGGATTTGGTGACAATGACATTTTAAGGGGATATGATATGAAAAAAAAGATAATAATATCCTTATTAATAATATCCGTTTATTTAATTGGATTAATTGATTTAATAAACGCTGAGGATGGAATATCTGAGTTTATAGTGGATGATTTGCTTATCGAAGATCCAGATGTAACGCAAACTGGTAATAATCAACTTTGTACTGCCATTTTAGAGCATGACATGCAGAAGGTTGATAAAAGGGATTCATTGCAGCTGCGAATTTACGATACATATGAAGGAGACGACAACGATTTTATAAAAAATATAGATTATAACCTGACAGATGAATCAGGACGGAAAGAATTGACATTTAATTTAACTGATTCGGACATTGCACCATTTAATGGTCAAACTTATATTAATGTAGTCGATTTAACAAAAAAGAAAAAGACAACAAGATTTTCGGGCAAATATATAGAGGTTTTTTATAATTTATTGGTAGATGAAAAATCGAGAATTGCTACAATATGTAATTTAATATCAGAAAACAAACTTGAAATATATTTAAAGGGAGAGTATCTTGATAAAAAAAAGGAAAAAATTTACGAAAGAATAACCAATAACAAAGTGTATCTCCCAATACAAAATCCCGCGAAGATTGGTTGGAAATTAGATAAGAAGATTTGGAAAAAAGAAGGGAAAACACTTGTGGGAATCATAGCAAATGTTTGAAATGTGAATAAACATAAAAAATGAGCTTAGAAAATGAGGCTTATCGCTATTTTGGCTATTGTATTTTTTGTAGTCATATTAGCTGGCTGTGCTGAAGGGGCTGCAAATACTGTAGTGCCTATTTCTCCAAATTTTGGTGAAGTTGATGTCAAACCCACTAATGTGGTTACAAATCCTGCAGTGCCTATTTCTCCAAATTTTGGTGAAGTTGGCGTCGAACACACTAATGCAGTTACAAATCCCGCAGTGCATATTTCTCCAAATTTTGGTGAAGTTGGCGTCGAACACACTAATGCAGTTACAAATCCCGCAGTACCTATTTCGCCAAATTTTGGTGAAGTTAGTGTCGCTCAAATTAAGAGCTCAGGAGAACCAATAGTCTCATATTATTCACCATCTGGATATGCTCCTGCTACCGGAGGGCCACTAACGATCAAAAAAGTTGTTACGGCAGTGGAGGCCGGAAAAGGATATGGAAACCGCCTAAGGGTAGATGTTGAAATTACATCCATTAAAAAAAATAAAAACGATGATGAGATCAAAGATATTGATATATATGAGCTTGCGGATGAATCTCTCAATATAGTTCCACCTGCCGATAACATTGACGAAGTTTCTAGGGAAGTTTATCCAGAGGAATTGAAGAAACTATCTAGCGAGGAAACCCATGAAAGCTTCAGTGATATGCCCCTGATAAATTTTAAAAAATTGAGCTCTCTTGAAGATATTGGCCTTCATGAGCTCGATCTTTTGCGCGATAGACCCTTGATCTCTGTTGATCCTGACATCTCTAAAAAAGTATATGCAAGTCCTGAAATGGAAACTGAGGTCAAGTATTATCCTCCTAAAATAATTAATTATAATGTATTTTATTGGGATAAAATTAAGGGAATAGACGCCAATAATAGCGAGAGAATCAAAAATATCATGAACCTTTCCAAATATCTGAAAAATAATTTTGGTATCAAATGGGTTGATCCTCAAGCAAAAATCAGTTATCCTCCATATAATGGTAGCAAGAAAGAAGCGATCAATATTACAGATGAGAACGAATCCAATGAATGGATACGGATTGAAATTGATGATCCAGATAGAGATGATGGGATAGCACTTTTGAACATTTCCGGCCAGATGACCTACTATTTAAAATTTGATACAGATAAAACAAATAAAAACATATGGCGGGTATCGGATTGGAATGGGATCATGCGGTTTCATGTAAAAAGCCTGGATAGTAAAGATAGACTGTTTTACTGGTATTATGTGCGGCCAAAGAAGAGTGGTGCCTTCAATACAGAATCTATAATAAGAATAAATGATGAAGATTACAGTGGATGGCCAGATATCATCAAACCGCTGAACATAAAGGTTGATGATCCGGATTTAAGGTTCGAGGTTGTTCCAATTCTCGAAGACTCCAAAGTTTTTGTTGATCCGCCATGGCTTGATACATCAATGTGGGGTTGGATGATCCCGACCAAATGGATAAGATTGAACCTCAAGTATCTCATAACTTATACCGGTTCAGCTTCCACGACATATCTTGACGAAATCGAAGTAGAGATGAAACCGAGCGATAGTTGCCGTTGTTATGATAAGTCTAGGCCGCTCATTGATAAAAATAATCTAACTACAATAGAGAATTTCAGAAAAGATAATACAATATTTTTAGATAGACAAATAAGCTATAATAGTTCGGGTACTTATCAGATACCTGCAATATGGATTGAGGGAAGTCCGCATATTTTCAAGGATACGGTTACAGTCGATAATCCCGTATTAAGGTGGTATGATATATTCAATTCATACTACACAATAATTACCGCTCTGTTGATCATCCTGGTTAATAAAGAGTTGAAGGGAATTCTTACACCCATCCTTAGGGGAGTTTATAGTCTATTTATAATGGTCATTAGATGGTTTAAAATTATTTTTATATCAATAACATCATATCTTGTATTAATAGAGAAAGATACCGACTCTAAAGAGGCTGAATTCAATTCAAAAAACGCATGGCAATGGTCCGATAGTAACCAAAATAGCAAGTAGAAACAGTAATCATTAATTATGCTCGTCAATCCCCAAAGGATAAGATACTTGACGAAAGAGAGCCAAGCGAAAGGCCCTGTGATCTATTGGATGAGTCGCGACCAGCGTGCCAACGACAACTGGGCTCTCCACTATGCAAAGGAACTGGCCCAAAAGCGCGACTCTCCTATCGCCGTAGCCTTCTGCCTCGTTCCGCAGTTTCTTGGTGCGACCAGCCGGCAGAGATCCAAGCGGCTACGTGGGAATTGCCCGGAGCCTGGGCGGCGTTCACGATCGAGCCAGGAAGGAAAGGTCGATCTTCGGCAAGGTGCGCTACATGAGCTACAAGGGCGCAAAGAGCAAATTCGATGTGCAGGCTTATGTAAACAAAAGGAGTCTCTCTCATGAATGGCAAAATTGTCCAGCCCGGCATTTGGTATTACGGCCTGGCAGTGCTGATAATAATCATAGGATTTGTCGCATTTGCCGGGTCCATCGAACATGCTCAATATCGTGTGGATATAGATTTAAACTGAGCCAATATAGTAAAATTATAAATAGTAGTAGTATCTAGCATTAATATGTGAGTGGAAGTATAGGGCAGGACGTATCGCACCAGAATGCCGACTGTTTTGAT
>JAPKYA010000076.1 GCA_026394565.1 Methanothrix sp. | reverse complement strand
TAATTCAGTCTCCATCCGATTCATGAACATTCCCAATTTGCATCCTTCCGGCAGCCTTGACCAGAATGCGATATCTGGCGTCTGTAGATACCATTTTGTATCAAGCGATTCATGAAATCTAACTGTATTATACCAATTCATTAAATTGTCAAAATTTTCGAACCTAAACCTGTTACGTTCATAAGTGTCGTTCCATTTTTCCAGTTTTCCATTTGTCTGAGGATGCTTGACGCGAGCTTTGATGTGTTTGATTTTATTCTCCTCAAGAAAGTCTTCAAATCTGCTATCTGCATCGCCATTCTTGTCTCGCTTGTTGGCATAGAATTGGGTCCCTCTATCGGTCAAAACCTCTCTAATACTTGTCAGCCAGCCGAATCTGCCCATAGCTTCTTTGAGGAGCTGTAAGGCGTTATCTGTTGTTTCCGCATCGAACTCTCCGCCCGCGAGAATGCGCCGCGAACTATCATCAAGGACCGCGCAGACGAACACCTTTTTCCCATCGTGAATGCTTGTATGCCAATCCAGATGCACCATGGACAGGCTGTGCTTGCGTTCGAACCGAATCCAGGGTTTTCTGCGCTTCGATTTGTTGCGGTTCACATTGGCCAAGCCATGAGATAGCAGTTCCTTATGAATAGCGTTATGCGGGATATGCTTTCCGTGCGTGAAATCAATGATCCTTTCCAGCCGTCTTGCGCCCAAATTTTGCTCTTTGTGGACTTCAAGTATCAGCTTAACTGACTCTTCATCCAGGGTCTTCTTCTTTCTTCCAAATTTCTTAATGTTTAGGGGCATCTTGGTTTTCGTCCAGTGCATCCAGACACGCTTCACAGAGGACGGACTCAACTTCATATCCTGCGCGATTCTTTTGGTGCTCTCGCCTCTCTTTTTGGCCCGAATGATATATCTGATCTTCCTCTCTGTTAGCTTTACGACTTTATTCTTCTTTCCCATGCCACATTGGTGGGTATATAAAGTCAAAGGTTTCGGGACTACACAAGTATATGTGCATGTGAAAAGCTTATAAAGGAGAAGGATTAACTGAGGTGCGTTGTAGGCAAATGACGAAAAGCCTATCGCTGAAAAGTGGATATATATTGGAGGCATATTATTGAATAAAAAAAGAATGATCCTTTCCCTATTGTTTGTTCTTCTCTTCACCGGCCTGTCCCTGGGGCAGACCGACAACAATACGAGTATTACTAAGACCATTGCGACGAATGAAAGCATATCGGTGAACGAGACGGCTGCCAATGTCACACAGGCCGGTTCCGGACCCAATCTCAACTACATCTGGTCGTTCTCTGGAATAGAGACGGGCTCCATTACCATGGCCCTCAATCAGGAAGGAAGCGATCTGTACGGCCAGGCCAAGTTTGAGCCGGAGGGTGGAAAAGCCTGGAATGCCGACGTCGTGGGTTCCGTCATAGAAAACGAGGTGGAGCTGACATTGACCGCCCAGAAGGACAAAGAGCTCATCACTACAAAGATGACCGGCACCTATGCCAATGATACCATCAACGGCAACTTCACCCAGATCAGCGGCGGAAAGAAGGTAGGCAACGGCACCTTCAGCGCCATGTGGATCAACCCGGATACATCCAGCTACATCCCTGCGGTCATCGAGGAGCCCAAAGTGGAGACACCGGCCCCTGCCGCCGTTGACGCCACTGCTGCCTCGAATGCATCTGCGGAGACGGCAAAGCCGGCCTCAAGGTTCGTTGACGTTCGCCAATACAAGGATAAGATCGGACCCGGCGGCGATCTGAGCGGCGTTCCACCCGGCATGGGCGGAAGCGGCGGAATCTAGATCAAGAGCATCAAGGGCGCAGAGAAATTGAGTCGCAGAATATTTTTTCATTTTTTTCAGGAAGCGAACTGATATAGCTTCGTTCCCAATCTGAGCTACATCTGTTCCCAATCTGAGCTACATCTGGTAGGTAACGGGAATTGAGAGCGGCCAGGTGATCATGGTCCTCAACCAGGACGGCAGCGACCTCTACGGCCGGGCCAAGTACGAACCAGATAGCGGCCAGGCCTGGAATGCCATTGTTATCGGTTCAGTGGAAGGGGGCAGGGTCACCATGGTCCTGACCGCCCTCAAGGACACAGGGCAATTTTCCAGCCGGCTGAGGGGGACCTATGACGCAGCAGGCGGATCGATCAAAGGCGACCTCTTGCAGGTGAGCAATGGAAATATCTCTTTGCGATCCGATTTCCAAGCCATGTGGATCAATCCCGACATCTCCAGCTATACGGCTGCGTCAGTAGCACTGCCTTGGGTGGGAGACATCAGCCAGATACCGATAGGAATGGGCGGCAGTGGCCTGTCCTAGTCTAGACCATAACGATCTGATCCTGACAGGCGCAGGAGAGCGAACGGGACATTACCACATCCGTATCGACACTTCTTCTCACCAGTGCCTTTTGATAGGAAGGATTGATCTGAGTGGCTCTCTTGTATGCCTGGACGGCTGTATAGTAGTAACCCTTAAAGTCGTAAATGACTCCCATATTGTACCAGGCCTCGGCATAAGACTCATTGATGGCCACTGCATTCCCAAAAGACTTCAGAGCCTCGTCGTACCTTCCTAAAAGACCCTCGTCAATTCCTTTATTGTTCCAGGCCTCGAAATCATTAGGGTCCAGCTCGAGAGCCCTATTGTAAGCTTGCAGTGACTCATTGAATTTTTCATGGTTGTAGAGATCCAGACCTTTCATGAACCAATCGATAGAGGTTTCATTTGCTCCTGCACAGGCCGGCGCCGCGAAAACCCAAATCAACGCCAATGTAACCAGTACCAAGGAGACGTTTTGCGAACTGCAATTCGTTATTCTTCCCTCCGTGTCAGCCTACTTTGTCTGCTTTAATGATAAAGCTTCTGCATAGGATTCTATGATCTCGCCAAACGCCTGCAGAACCTTCTCCAGCTCCTCTCTGGCAAGGCCGTAGGTGGAGAGCTTGAACTGTCGGGTGAGGCCCGGCTTGATGCCGCAGATACCGCGCTCCTTTAGGTCCCGGTAGAGGAAATAGCGCCCTTTCGTTGCCTTCTGGGATATCTCATAGAGATTTTCTGCTAAAAAGAACATCAGATCGTGGTTATGAGGCCGGTCCCCCTGTTGGCTCATTCCCAGCTTCTCCATCTCTGCCGAAAACCAGCGGGCTTTCTCCACTTCCTCAGGCCAGCGGCGCACCCGCTCTACAACTGTGGGAAAAGACGCCATCAGCGTCAAGAGAGGGGCGCCGCGCACAGTGCAGCCCAAGAGCTCAACCTCTTTGTTCTTCTTGGTGGAAGAGAGCCTGAACAAGGGTTTAGCATACTCTTCCGTTGCTCCCAGGACACCCACAGGTCCGGAAGCAGCCATGGACTTGTGACCGCTGCCTACGATTATGTCCGCCCCCAGCTCGCGTGCATTCACCGGCATCCGGCCCACGGCGTAAGCGCCGTTGAGAAGCAAGGGCACGCTGTAGTCGTGGCAAGCGTCAGCAATGGCCCGTGCATCGGGAAGGTTCCCGTAATTTCCGTCCGGGTAGGTCAGGACGGCCAGGCTCACATTTCCCTTCTGCTCATAAGCCCGCTCGACTGCCTGTATGTAGCCTTCTGCAGAAACGGCATAATCGGGCTCTTTGCCGGAGGGCGCATACTCGATCTTCAGACCGGCTCTCTCTGCCGCGAGAACCGTGGTGTAATGGGCATTGCCGTCCATTACCACAAAGTCGCCCTTCTCACAAAGGGCATGCATGGCTGCAAACTTTCCCTCGCGTGCCCCGTGGGTGATGCGCACCTCATCCGTGCCCAGGAATTCGGGAAGAACGCCATGCACGAACTCCTCTATGGGTGGAGTCTTGATGCGATCCAGCATTCCGGCGCAAAAGTCGCAGACCGAGTAGCCGTCCCCCCATTCCATCAAAGCAGCACGCGCCTGCGGCGTCAGAATCCCGCCTCGCTGCAGGGGATCTATGTTGATATCTGCAATATCCCTCTTCATGTTGCAAAACTTTTCAAGATTATCCAGCATTCAATTCTCCTTTGTCCTTCTAGAAGTATAATCTTTTGCCGGCTTTAGGCAAAAAGTGATATATTTTCCGGTCGTTTTCAGGCTAATGGCTTTAGTCATAGGTCACCGGGCTGCCGCGGCCCATGCCGCGGAGAACACCCTGGCGGGCATCAGGGCTGCTGCTTTGTGCAAAGCCGACTATGTGGAGCTGGATGTAAGGCTCTCTCGCGACGGAGAACTGGTCTTGATGCATGATGAACGGGTGGACAGAACCACCAATGGCAAAGGATTGGTTGAAGATCTCAGCCTGGAGGAGCTAAAAGCCCTGGAAATAAGAGGCAGCGATGATCAGCGCATGGAATGCCAGCGGATTCCAGCGCTTAAAGAGGCCCTATCTCTGGCAGGCGTGCTTGGCCTGGGCCTGGTGGCGGAGATGAAGGAAGAAGGCCTGGAAGGGCTGGTGGCCGATGCTCTTTCGGGCAAAAAATGCATTGTGACCTCCTTTTACCATAGCAGTCTGCGCGAATTATCGGACATTTCCGATCTGAAGACGGGCATTATCATCTCATCGCTGCCCCTAAATCCAGTGCAGTTGGCCCTTTGGGCAAAAGCGGCGGCCATTTTTCCGAAGCGAGTCAATGCCAGGCTCTTCAAAGAGGCTCATCAGCGGGGAATTGCGGTCTACCCCTGGACCGTCAATAGCAAGGAAGAGGCGAGCTGGCTCCTCCGGCTTGGGGCCGATGGACTGGTAACCGATGACCCGTGCCTGATCCGGGAGATAGCCGACCAGCCTGTGCAGGCCACAGGCAAAGAAAATTGCCAGTATTATCCCTGCCACCACTTCCCTGATCAGGACTGCACTCACTGCTTCTGTCCCTTGTACCCATGCAAAGATGAAGAGCTTGGTAAGTTCGTGAGAACTAAAAAGGGAAAGAGGTTTTGGAGTTGCATCAACTGCCTGCTGGTGCACCGCTCTCACGTGGCCGCATATCTGGCAGCGCACCCGCAAGCGAGCACAGCCGAGCTGAAGGCCCGGCAAGACTGATATTCATTGTCAATTATCCATTGCCGGGAAAAGGCCTTTGCCGACGGAAAGCTTTATGGATACCTGAGGGATAATGGAAACGCCATGAGACATATCATACTTGTGCTATTTGCTCTGATAGCTCTGGGTGGGCTATTGCCTGTTATTATGGCCCTTCCATCGACAGTTTTAAAGGATGAACTTGCCGCTATGCCGGAACCAGCTCAAACCTCACTGGAGACTACACCTTCTATGGCCGCTTTCCTCAATGATAGCTGGAAGCCGAGCACATTCGTAGCTCCTCTGGCGAGCGAGGCCACTGGTGTGCTGAGGAATATGACCCGCAATAACACCACCCAGAAGAGCTCTAACTATGCCATCTACGATTTCCTGAAAGACAATTACACCTCACCTGCTGCCGCGTCTCCCGTCTATACAGCCAGCGCAGCCGGAAAGGATAAGACAGTAGCTTGGACTGGCGAGAGCATCTATCAGTTTTTGAATGATGCTTGGACTCCTACCGCAGCCGTCATAACATACGAGCAGTCTCCCTATAAGCAGCACCAGATGAATTAAAACCGCTTTTTCGGATGACAGGCCCGGACGAGCGCCTGTCAGACGAATACTATTATTTTAATCTTACTGATTTTTGCCTGTATATCTCTTGAGATAAAGGCTCACCACATCATAGGGAATGGTATGTTTCTCCAGCCGGATATGATTGGCCAGGGCCTCGGCTTCTTTGTTGTAAGAGCCTGCCACATTTTCAGCGTACTTTATGCCTTCGGCAGTGAGCATGTATTCGTATCGCTGCAGCCATCTGCCTTTGTCCTCATAATGCCGCAGGTCCTGATAGATCATGCCGTTGGCAACCAAGATCTGAATGTCTTCAAACAGCCGCTCGCTGTAGGGAAAGCCATAGTCGGAGTGAAAAGAGTAGTCGAAAAGGCCGGAGAGGCCGGCCGGACCCAGATCCTTTATCCTGGCCACAGTGCGATAGATCCAGGTTATGTTTCTGATCCTGGGAACGAGGATCTTCTGGCCGTAAGTTTCGGAGAGCATCTGGTGCAGAGTATAAAATAGCAACAGTAGCCCGTCGATGGGAAGGTAGCTCTCGGAGCGAATAAAGGATAGCAGTCGCAGCGCCTGGCTCCTCACCTCCTCTAGTGATATCTCCGGCCTATCGTCCGAGAAGAAGGAGATAGCGATCTGGCGGGTTAAAGATTTTACCAGGCCCGCTGCTAAGGCAGATTCGTCATATAGAAATCTATTCGCCTCGGTTCTCATGGATCGCGGCACTCCGCTGCCCACAGTGACATCCACCAATGCCCCGTATTTCTTGCCCAGAGCGTCCTCGAAGAGCTTTCTCATGCCTGCGTGGCGGGAGATGGTGGAGAGAGCCATTCTGATATCCGGCGACAGAGATCTGTGGTCGAACCTGGCCGCCAGGGGAAAGACCTGTCCGTATTTTATGCGCGCCAGAAGGTCTCGGGAGATGCCCTCCCCCCTCAGCCTAATGAACTCCAGAAGATCGGGGTCGGTATACTCCCGGAAGAATAGAACAATGCTGCTTCTGGCCTCATTTGCATCCATCCTCTGCAGGGCGCTCTCCAATGCGGCCAGCAGCATAGCCCGGATGGATTGAACGACCGGATGGTAGATGAGGGCATTGTAGTGATGGGCCCGGGCAATGAGCATCGACTCGGCTGCGGTCTGGGACATCTCGGCCCGGTAATCGCCCTCCCCCGCCAGCACAATGCGGCCACTGCTGATGGTCAGGGCCTGCAGGATCTGATCGGTATCTACGAGGCCCAAGGAGACGCCCGAGTGGTGCGAATCGCGCAGAAGAAAGTCAATTCTGTCTGCATCCATATCGCCCACGATGATCTGGCCCAGGGGCGGCCTTTTTCCGGAAGCTATGTCCGCGACCTCTCGAAATAATTCATCGCCGTCGCAAAAATCCCTATTTGCAACCTGTAAGGCTTCCTCTCCGAAGGGGTGTGCCTCTATGATCTGGCGGGTGAACTCTTCATGTCTGGAAACGCGCCTGCCTGCCAGGGTGGGCTGTATGTCCGGGTTTCGGCTGAGAACGCCCTCCACGGCGTGGGAGAGGGCCGAGTGCCCCAGATCGTGCAAAAGCCCGGCGAGGCGCACCTTTCGCACCTCTTCCTGAGAGAGGCCCAGGTGCTCGGCCATCCGCCCGGCCATGAACATGGTTCCAAGGGAATGCTCGAACCGGCTATGGCTCGCTCCAGGATAGACCGTCTCCACCAGACCAAGTTGCTTGATCCCCTTCAGTCGCTGCACCGGACGAGACAAGATGAGATGCTTCTCCAGCTCATCTATCCGGATGGCCCCATGAACTGGGTCGCGAAGAGTGTCAGGCATGCCCTATCTTGAAGCCAGTTTCATAATAGCTGCCGCAAGGTCTCCTTTGGCCTCCAGCAGGGCAGCTTTTGCCTCCGGCAAATTCGCGCCGGTTTGAGCCGCTACAAGCTGCACGTCCGAGTCCGGGATCTCAATTGGGGCCTCTTCTGCCGTCTCCCGGCCTGCGCTGGATGCGGCGCGCTCAGCAGCATCGCCCGAAATCTGATAGCTTCGCGTGCCGTGGGAATCCATGATCGCGACAGAGGGATTGGTTATGACAATCTCCTTGTCGGGCATGCGAATGACGACCTCGGAAACGTTCTCAAGCTCATCGATATCAATGCCCATGTTCTTTAACATGCCTTTCATCTTCTTGGGGCTCATACCGCCCCTTCCGCCTAATCCTCCAAGTCCTGGAAACATATTATCACCTTTTTCTCAGGAGGTGGTTTATTGTAAGTAAAGATATCTGTCATTATTGAGAGCTTTACCAATCGCAATGGTCGCAAAGCCCAAGGGGTAGAGATATTTACCCCTTCGTGAGAGAAAGGCCCTTTATGAAACTTGCAATTACCATTATCATGGTGCTGACGGCGATATTCGTTCTGCCGGCAATGGGCGAATCTGCGCAGTTCTGGTACGATCAGGCAAATGGGTACTTCATCTCCGGTGACTATGAAAAAGCGGCCGCAAGCTATGATAAAGCCCTGGAGCTTGTGCCGAACAGCACCGTCCTGTGGAATTACAAAGGAAGAGTTCTGGGCATGCTGGGCCGCCATGAGGATGCCATCTCTTGTTTTGACAAATCTCTTGCCATCAACTCCTCCAATCCGGAGTCTATGAGCCTGAAAGCAATTGCCCTCTCCCAAGGATTAAAAAAGTACAGTGAGGCAATTGCCATTTTCGACCAGGTCCTGGCGGCAAATGCCTCATATTTCGATGCCTGGATAGGAAAGGGCATGGCCCTGGCCAATGACGGCAACCTATACAGCTCCCTGGAATGCTTTGAAAAAGCCACCCAAATAAAGCCCCAAGATCCCTCTGCCTGGAATAACAAAGGAGTGGTCCTGAGGCAAATGGAAAGATATCAGGATGCTTTGACCTGCTTTAATAAAGCTCTCAGCATTGACTCCACTTATGAGACTGCCCTGCAGAACCGAGAGTCAACCCTGCAAGATATGGATCAGACACCACAGTCCAGTTCCAGCCAGAGCACGCAAGATATGCTTTGAATAGCTTTAAATAAATGTTCGACGATCATCGATATGAGATGATGGATGAGTGTGCAAGCTGATCTGTCTGATGATCACGGCAATGGCTCTGATTTTGGGCGCGCAGGGAGAGATGCCCCTGAGCTTTGCCGAGACCATGAACAACGCCGGGCAAAAGGATATCCTCATGCAGAGAAATACTCAGATAAATACCAGAACTTATGGGACGAAATCTGCCGCATCTGATGTCAATGGGACAGATGCCGGCCGTCCGGCAGGCGGGGCAAGCGGCCTCGCAGGCGGTCTTGAGGCCAGCATCAATTCTAATGTCATAGGCAAGGCCCACATCGCCTGGCAATCTTTCGATCCGAGCATTTCCAGCAAAGGTCGTCATCAGCTCTTGGGTCGCAGCGTGGAGGATCTGATTGGAGTATTCTCCATTGAGAAGTTTATACAGCTTTGGTCCGGCAGTCGTCCCGGGGAGATAAGCGTGGACTGGCTGCCCTGTTCTTGAACCGAATTGAACTTTGTTATTTTTTATATACTTTCATCAAAAAGAAAGTTATTAATAGCCAGCCGATGAACCAATGGTGTACCGGGGGTTGTCGCTATGGAGGTTCTGATTAAGAGATCTGCGCGACGCAGGAAGACCATCCAGGCCAGGATGGTGGGAGGAAAGATGGAGGTTTTGGCACCTGCCTCTATCTCAGACGCCGTTTTGCAGGGTCACATAGAAAAACTGCGTTCTCGACTGGAGAAGCGGGTCTACCCAAAGGATGACGCTCATCTGCATGAAAGAGCCAGCCTTTTAAACAGCAGATACTTTCAAGGGTTTCTGACCTGGAACAGCATCCAGTACTCCTCAACCCAGGAGCGCAGGCGCGGGTCATGCAACTGTACCGCCCGGACCATTCGCATCAGCAGCAAGCTGGCTAAACTTCCCCAGTGGGTTGAGGATTATGTGATTGTGCACGAGCTTGCCCATCTGCTTGAGCCCAATCACGGCAAGAGGTTCAAGGCACTGGTGCGTAGATACCCTCTGGCGGAAAGAGCCATTGGATTTCTCATAGCAATCGAGACTCTGTAGCTTAAGTATCCGCTCATGATGCATACGGCATCCTCGGGCCCCACCTGCTCGAACTCTTCGCAGGGAGTTCCCCGGTAGCAGGGCAGGTGGTGAATGGTGCAAACGACATAGTCGCCCTCGCCGGCAGACTGGAAGGCAAGATGGGGGCACCTTTGTCCGGCGGGCTTGAAGATCATGGTTTCTTGATCATCGGGATCGATGCTGCCGTCTGCCTGAATAGAAGAAGGGTTGACGATAAAAATATCAAGATGAAGGCAGCATTGACCGCAACGCAGGCAGAGCATAATCCTGTCTTTGGACGAGCGGCCTATTGTAGCTTACGAGAGCTTCATATATGCAAAAGCCCAATAGAAAAATAGGAGGTGAAGGCAATATGTGTACTGTTGGAGGCGGGCCGGACATAGGGAACATCGAAACTTTGGTCGCCAAAGATTATGAATGTCTGGACTGCAAGAATCAGTTTAAGGGAATGGGCAGAAGGCCCATGTGTCCTTCCTGCAAATCCAGGAACGTCAAGGCAGTCTAAGGGCCATGCATATTCTCTTCAAGGAGGACGAGATAGCTTATCTCGTGGGCCGCAGGGGCACTTTAGCTATAGCCAAGACGAAAGGATACTTTTTTTATTTGGAGACGGAGTCTGAGGAGATTGTGCTCTTCACACAGCCGGAGGATCTGATGGTGGCCTCATCCTCTCGCGTTGGTGAGAAGGTTATGCGCGGCCTTCGATGCACCATTTATCAGCTTCGGGAACTGGGCGCACCGCTGATAGTGCTTCCTAAAGGCCATCCTGCATCGCCCCGTTTGAAGACGGTGGTGTCCATTGGACCGCGCACTCGTTTGAGCTGCAGGATTCAGCCGGGAACACATCCTGAGCAGGATGTGCTCTGCGGATCAGAGGAGTTTCACGAGATGGAAGTGCTGGCCGAGCCTGGGGGCGCAGAGATACTGGGCATAGCTTCAAAAGAATGTGAGATAATTGTGCAGAAGCTGTAAGTGATGGGTGATTTTTATGGCGGAGATCAAAGAAGACAGCCTGGTCAGGTACAAGGGCACGGGCACCATAGGAACGGTCAAGGTTCTGAAGGTTGAAGACGACGGAGAGACGTGGGCCTTTTTGGACAGCACCGGCCTTTACTACCGCCTGGATACCCTGGAGCTCATCGAGAAACCTCCGGAGAGAAAAGATTTGGAGGGCATGACCATTGAGCAGATTCAGGAGAGGTTCAAACAGACGCAAGAGATGATGGATGCGGCCAAGATGCAGGATGAGAACCTGGAGACGGGCGGGTAGAGATTAGAGCCGCAATAAAATCTGAAGATAGGATCGGCGTAGTTGTGCACGGTCCGGAGATCATAGACAGCGGCTGTGCTCTGCGGCTGATCAATTACCTGAAAAAGCTGGGCCATGTGACCGCAGTCCTTGGCGGGAGCATGGGCCGGGTGGCCGTGATCGATGCCGGTCTGGAGGATGTTATTACTATCAGCCCCAGGAGGAGGCCAAGCCTCTCCATTCAGGATCTGATGCCGACATCCGATGTCATTTTTCTTCTCAACCAGGCCAAGAGCCGGGAGAGCGGCCTGGCCTTCGGGGCCATGGTGGCGGCGGCCGTGGGGATCGTAAAGCCGCTCATTCAAATCGACTGCGGCGGAAGATTCGTGGCCATCCTCTCAGGAAAAGAAGGCGAGCTGGCCCTGCAGGTTGCCTCGGACCTGGGCCTCGATATTCTGAAGCCTCTGCCGCTTTCGAGCGTCTCCTTTGGGAAAGACACCACCAAGCGCACCCTCTCTGCAGTTTGTCCAGGCGAGCTTATCTCAATCAACGGAACTGTGGTGGGCAGGGCCACAGAGAGCCGGGTCGAGATGGAAGCCAAAGACGGAAGGATCGTTGCCATGAAGGGCGTAAAGCCCAAGCAGCACGGCCTGGAGAAGCTCTCATGGATTGACCTGGAGAAGGCTACCATCCGCAGCGGCTCCATCCGACGCAGCGAGGCCATGCCGAGATTTAGAGCGGGCGAAAGAGAGGGCCGGGGCGAATGGGCAGTTCTTATCGATCACTGCGCTGAGGATGCCTTTGAGGCGGCGCTGGGAGCCGGCGTGGCCGTTACGGTAGGGGATGATACCACAGCCGTTGCCGGAGATATCCTGGCCCGGCTGGGCATTCCCGTTATCGGCATAGTGGATGGAGATCTGGACGGGCTGGCCGGATGCACCACAATGCTGCCGGGCAGCGCCGTGATTCGGGTCATGCCGGGGCACGATGATCTGGTGGGCAGGCGAGTGAAGGCCGAGATATTCCAGGGGAAGAGACGGATCCGCATCGGCGCCGGCGATCTGGCGGAGAGAGTGAAAAAGCTGGCCGGCGAGCAACTCATCGAAGCGGAACAGATCAAATCCGATCTTCCCTGATGGCCCTAAGCTCCCGGAAAAAGACGGCGGCTGTGGCGGTATCGCCCAGGCCGACAGTGAACCTGGGCTTTTTTGCCAGGAGAGACGGCATCAAGGATATGATTTCGTCGCCTGAAAGAAGGAATGCGCCCCTCCCTGATGCCGTGGCCCCGTTGCTGCAAAACACCTCTTTAGCCTCAAGCCCCACGGGATTGAGATCCTCGGGAGGCTCTCCTGTTACAAAGCCCGTGGCAGCCAGAGCCGCTGCGGCATCAGCTCCGCTTTGGAGGACAGAAAGCTCTTCTTCAGGAGTGATTTTTCCCTGCAACATGACGCTCAGAATGTAGTCTCGGGTGTGAACCGCCACTCTGAAAAGCCCCAGGCTTTCTCGCAGCCGCTCTGCCGCCCGCATTGTCTCCTGCCACCGGGCTGGCAATGATCCTTCTGCTGCCGCCAGCTCATCCTCGTTCAGACCAAGGCTGTCGATGGGAATTCGCGACAGAAGCAGTAGAAGAGACTGCATGATCTCGGGGCTTTGGAAGGAACCCATCTCGGCATGGATGAAGATCTGCGGGTTTTTATCCTTCCAGGATTTGATCTGGGCGATTTTCTGGGGAAAGATCTCCCTGTACTCTTTAAAAGGTGCCAGGTGAAAACCGGAGAGCAGAGCGCCATCAAAATCCCGGATATTTTCCAGGCAATAGGAATCGAAATGCTTGCTGGAGAGGAGCCTGGTATTCACCGGGTCGTATGTGGCAATAAAACGATTATCACCGGGCGCGGTTATTCTGCTCTGCCCAATGTGAATCGCGTCTCCCTTTTTGAATTGAAAGACGAAATGCTCCATCTCAGTCTCTGCGTCTTGATCTCTTTCTTGATCTACTTCCAGCTCTCCTGCCGCCCTGCCTGGCTCCATGAGCATTCCGGAAACCGGCACACTCACCCCGGCATGAAGCATCCCGGCCAATCTCGGCCCCAGGGCGGGAGCATTGAGAACCGGCTTCGCTCCCAGTGCGGCCAGGACATTGGCCATGATGCCGGCATTTCCGCCCAGGCGAAATTGCCAGGAAAAGGACTCTTCTATCTGGCGGGCCACCACCTGGCTCTGGATTAGGATTTCTGCTCCTGATCCCTGTTGCATGCAGAATAATAGAGAAGATAGAAGATCCTCGCGGCTGCCTATAGACTCTTTTAGCTCTATTTTCATATTAGCGGCACGGCTAGAAGGGATGAGGTGCGATATCTCCTCTTCCCGTATATTGCAGACGGCATCGACGTTTACAGGATAGGCGCAAATGGTATTCATAGTAGTATCGCTGACAAGCCCGAAGCTTTGTTCATTTCTTCTCACTATATCGGGATGCTCATAGATTTATCTTCCGCTTTGACATTTTGCCTCTTTGCCAGGACCGTAAAATTTATATTCGACTTGTGTCGTACTACGTTGAATGCCGTAAGAACAACGGCGAGAGCGGTAGAGGAGTGGGGGCTTCTCTCCCTAGTCACCAGTTTGATGGAGATGTCGGCTCATCTCCGGGCCGTCATTTTTCCGTCAATTGCTTATGTCAAGACATGACATGGCACACATTTCTTATACTTCCTGCGCCATCCCTCGATCATGATTGCGTCAGTCGAGCGCTCTTCTCTCTCCGGTGAGGTCTATGCCCCGCCCTCTAAAAGCTACACCCACCGCGCTATCCTCATAACTTCCTTAGGTCCAGGTGGAACCGTAAAGCGGCCCCTCCTCTCCGCAGACACCAGGGCCACAGTCTCAGCCAGCGAGGCCTTTGGAGCCAAGATCTCACTTAACGACGGAGTGTTTATCACCGGCGTATCCGACAGGCCCCAGACTCCGGAGGATGTCATCAACGTCCTCAACTCGGGCACCACACTGCGTTTCTGCTCGGCTGTGGCGGCGCTGACCGACGGGGCTGTACTCACGGGCGATGCCTCCATCCGCACCCGGCCCAACGGCCCTCTTCTGAGCACGCTCTCAGAGCTTGGCGCAAACGCCTTTTCCATCCGTAACAACGGCAAGGCTCCCCTGGTGATCAAGGGAAAGATGCGGGGCGGCACGGCCCATCTAAACGGCGGTGTCAGCTCTCAGTTTCTATCCGCACTGCTCATCGCCGCGCCGCTGGCGGAAGCGGATACGAAGATAGTAATCGAGGGCGAGCTGAAGTCGCGCCCCTATGCCGAGATCACCCTGGACATGCTCGCCGACGCAGGCGTGCGGGTGCAGGCACAGCGGCAGGAGTTCTTTGTGCCGGGCGGGCAGAGCTATGGCATGAAGAGCTACACCATTCCCGGAGACTTCTCCTCTGCCTCCTACCCGCTGGCTGCGGCTGCGGTCACGGGCAGCGAGGTCACTGTCAAAGGGGTCCTGCCCTCCAGGCAGGGCGACTCGGCAATCATCGACATTCTGAGCCGCATGGGCGCCAAGGTCTCCTGGGATAAGGAAAAAGGGGACCTCCGCATCAAGGGCGGCGATCTGGTGGGAGTGGAGGTGGATGCCGGCCGCACTCCGGATCTGGTGCCCACCATCGCCGTTCTGGGCGCAGTGGCCCAAGGCAAGACGACCGTGGTCAATGCCGAGCACGTGCGCCACAAGGAGACGGACCGGCTGCATGCCATGGCCGTGGAGCTGGCCAAAATGGGCGTGGACATCCGGGAGAGGCCGGACGGGCTGGAGATCACTGGCGGCAGGCTCCGGCCAGCTAAGGTGCACGGCTGGCACGACCACAGGATTGTGATGGCCCTGACGGTGGCGGGATTTGTGGCCGGTGGGACAAGGATCGATACGGCGGAGGCGGTGGATGTCTCCTATCCGGGATTCTTCGGGCAGATGGCTGGATTGGGGGCGAGGGTGGGCGTGGAGTAAGAGATCTATCAACCATGAAAAAATTTGAAATAGAGCACATAGGAATCTCTGTGAAAGAGCCCATCAAGATGGCGAACTGGTATCAGGAAGCATTGGGCTTTAATATCAAGTTCTCGGCAGAGGACGATGAAAAGGCAGTGGCATTTCTCACGGACGGCAGCGATCAGGTTATGATCGAACTGGGAAAGCTTCCCGATGTCCTGCCCCTGGCGGAGGGATTAAGTCACCATCTGCAACTGCATATCGCGTTAAAGAGCGACGATCCTGACAAAGATGCCGAATTTCTGGTGTCAAAGGGAGCAACATTTATCGAAAAATGCCCCATCACGAGGCGGGGGGAGAACCTGGTAGTTCTGAGCGATCCGTGGGGAAACACCATCCAGTTGGTAAGAAGAAGTGCTGATGAATGATCGTAGCCTGTGCATCTGAGCGGAAAAGCTGATATAAATCAGCAGCGAACGGGCCGTCATGGTTAATGCGTACGTTCATGGCTATCATCCGAGAGAAAACACGCGCTTGCAGGATCAGGCCTCCACACTGGAGGAACTGCTACACTCTGATACCCTTTATCCGCCGGGATGTCGCATTCTTGAAGCCGGCTGCGGCGTGGGAGCACAGACCGTCCCTCTCGCCCGGAATAGCCCGCATGCAATGATCACCGCTGTCGATATATCAGAAGCCTCTGCTGGCGAGGCCCGGAGGAAAGTGGCTGCGGAGGGCCTGACCAATGTGCAGGTTCTGCAAGGAGACATATTCAATCTGCCTTTCCAGCCGGGCTCTTTCGACCATCTTTTCCTCTGTTTTGTTCTGGAGCATCTCCCCCAACCGGTCGAGGCGCTGCGCGTCCTGAAGGATTTCATCAAGCCCGGCGGCACGATCACAGCAATCGAAGGGGACCATGGTTCAGCCTACTTCTATCCCGATAGCGAGGCCGCCCACAAAGTCATTTCGTGCCAGGTCGAACTGCAGAAGAGAGCAGGCGGCAATGCCATGATTGGCAGGGCTCTTTATACGCTGCTCTGCCAGGCGGGCTACGGCGAGGTTTCTGTCTCTCCTCGCATGGTTTATGTCGATTCCAGCAAGCCCGAGCTTGTCGAGGGCTTCACCAGGAGAACATTTACGGCCATGATTGAGGGCGTTCGTGAGCAGGCTGTGAAGTCGGGAATCATTGAGCAGGGGGATTTTGAGGAGGGAGTGAGGGATCTCTACAGGACGACGGAAGAGGATGGCGTGTTCTGTTACACCTTTTTCAAAGCGACGGGAAGAAAGGGATGAAGGCGAAAGGGGCTGGAGAGCTTCATCGCAGAATAGTGTTTGAGGGCGTCGATCATGGCTTATTCGCACGACATACCTGTTCACGCGAAGGCGCGAAGCCGCGAA
This sequence comes from Methanothrix sp., assembly GCA_026394565.1. Taxonomy (GTDB): domain Archaea; phylum Halobacteriota; class Methanosarcinia; order Methanotrichales; family Methanotrichaceae; genus Methanothrix. The sequence goes on along the minus strand of JAPKYA010000076.1, from coordinate 19,565 downwards.
GTCCCGATGAGAGAAGGACAATTCTTGCCACACCGGTTTCCAGTTCCTCGCTGTTTTTTGTTGGTAATGGATTATTTGAGTTCTCTGTGAGTCCTCCGTGCACTCTGCAGAGTACGCACAGAGCGCCTAACTAACAACTGGAAAACCATAATAACCTGAGGTTAGCCACTGGAAATAGCGAAAAGCCGATTTCCGCCTTAACCGATGACGCTTTGATGCTTTCAAGATTCACGGAAATTAGAGAAGATCCTGCAGCTCTTCTCTGCTGATTCCGGCATCCTTCAGAATCTGGAGAAGGGTCCCTCTGGCTACATCCTGGCTGTGGAAAGGAACAGTGACCCGTCTCTTAGTCTCAGCATTCGCGAAGATATAATGAGGTTGTCGGACAAAGGATCTTGAAGGAGCTGTGTTCAGGGGAGAAGATTGAATAGCAAGAAGTTGAAATATATAGATTCTACACGAAGAAGGAGACTTGAGCATGAGTGCCAGTGAGACCATTGAATGTGTATACGAAGGCGGCGTCTTCAAACCGATGGAAAATGTGAAGCTAGAGGAAGGCACCAAGCTAAAGATCAAAATCGAAAAGGTAGATCTTTCGAAATACTACGGCATGTTTGGCAAAGCTTCAGCAGAGAGGCTAGAAGAGCTTGAGGGCGAGGTCTATCTGTGATATTTATTGATACTAATGTATTTTATAATGCCTTCTTTGACACAAAATTTTCTAACTCTGCCAGAAGATTTTTTGATCCGAATCACAAACTTGTCACATCATCTACAGTCATACATGAACTGATTCTTGTGTCAGTTCGGGACCTTTGCGAAGAGCGCTATGGAACGAAAAACCATACTTCATTCAAGAGGTTCATCGTTGATAACGGCTATGGGCCATTTGAAAAAGAGATCGATGCAGTATACCGCTTCATCGATGCAAGACGCATTTCCCTCGTGCCAGTCAATGATGATATGAACCATTGGCGGGAGACCATGCTAAAATTCAGGCTTCTGCCATATGACGCGCTAATAGCTTTAACCTGCTTATGCAACGAGATTTTGAAGATCGCAACCTTCGATCGGGACTTTAGAAGAGTTGACTTTCTGGAAGTAGTAGAGTTCTAATGGCTTCGCGTCTTGGCGTGGAACCGTACCCTGTTGAATCTCACGCGGAGCCTTGATCGGCGCGAAGAAGACAACCATGAATGGCCTTAATTAAGCCTCGCTGTACGAGTCACGAGCCTCCACAGTCACTCTGCACTCGATGAGTTCGTCCTCCACGGGAACGGGCTCGCCGTCTTCAATGAGGCTCTCCACATAACCCGAAATTGCATCCCTGGACATCTCAATGGCCTCTTCCACAGTCTTCCCGTAGGTGACGCATCCGGGAAGGGCCGGGACCTGCACGGTATAACCACCTTCAGGCTCTTTTCTAAGAGTGATTCGATAACTGAGAGTCCTCATAGTAGGCATAAACTACAGATAACGAAATATAACTGGCGGCCAATCAATTTGCTCTGCAAGGGAGCCTTTAAGATCTGGCCAAAGGTTGTGCCAGGCCCGTGGAGCCTGGCCCGCATCGCAATGGTCCGGGAGCGGCCGGATGGGCGCAGGCGAATTGCGGGCGGAAAGCTGCACGAGGCCGGGGTGGACGGCCAAGAGCGCCGGATTGTTATGGCCCCGAAGACGGCGGGATTGGTGGCCGGTGGGACGAAGATCGAAAGAAGCCTCCATGAGGTCGCGCTGCCCAATATCACCGCTATCCTGGAAGACCGGCAAAAAAGGATTTTGAAGGACATAAGCAAGAACCAGCCTACTACTATTACCGATATCGCAAAGCGCCTCTCTGTCTCCGAGAGCACCATCTCCCGCCAGGTGGCCCGCCTAACCGAGCTTGGGGCACTGGATGCCGTGCCCAGGGGCAAGACGAAGGAGGTGCGCATAACTCTGACCGGGAAGATACTGCTTTAGGAAAGAAACATAAATGAAATACAGGCATCTGAAATGATTTTGGCGGAAAAAGCCATATCTTATTAACTGCAAAGATCGCCGACAATTCTCATGGAGGATTTAGCATGGTTACAGAAAGCGAATTTGCCGGTAAATGGAAAGTCATCGAGGCCGTGGACATGGCGGACGATTATCTCAGCTTATCGCCTGATCCACATCTTCTCATAAACGTGGACGAAAAAAACGAGGTGACGGGAAGCTATCAGTTCGGCGTCCAGGATGGATACATCGATGGCCGATTTGAAAAGGATAAAGAAAGCCTGAGGCTGATTTTCTCCTTTGAAGGCTGGGACGAGACTGATCTGGTAAACGGCTTTGGCACTTTCGGCTTTGAATCAGAGGACACATTTCTCTTGACGATGCACTACCACATGGGCGATACTATCAGCTTCAGATGCCGGGCAACAGAGAACGATCTTACTAATACTGCTGACGATGCTGCATAGCAGCCTTTGCCCTCTCCTAAAAAAAAGCACAGTCTTAATTACAACTAAATACAAATACTAATAATAGTATCAAGCCAATTACATCGCTTGCGAAGGCTCGAATACATGCAGGTCTTACACTCCATCTGGGACACGGAAACATTCTACATCTGGGCCGAATCCTCAGCTCTGCCCCTCTCCTCTGCCGACAAATCAGGCAATCGCAAGAAACAGCCACCTTCGTCTCATCCCTTCGCCCTGCCCGGCATAGCGCTCAAAGACCTTCTTCAAGAGACCTTCCACTGGAGCGGCGACGACTGCTTGGAGGAAGCGCCGGCTCTCCGCCTTCCCGCAGGTATTTCCGGACCTCTTCCGTCCCCCTGGCTCTTGCGCGAGGACTACATATCTGAAAAACCATCTCGACTGGGTGCCTACTTTGTCCCGGCCCTGGGCCTGGAGGCAGGCTCCGCCCTCGATCTTCTGCTGAAATTGCCCACCCATCCTCCCCAGGGCACTGCTTATGCCGACTCCCTGCTCTTCTGGTCGGAGCTGGCCCTCTTTTCTCTGGAGCTAGTATCGCGTGAGCTTTTTGTGCCCGCCATCCGCAAAGGCAGAGCCCTCTGGAAGGCGGTGATCGACGAGCCGGATCAAGAGCGCCTGAATATCTTCATCCGGTCCCTGCCGCCCAGTTGTCTTGGCCTGCAGCCGGGACCGATGGCCGCCCCCTCCCGCTTGGTCCATAGCTTCGTGAACATAGCTGTGAACACACTTGTTCGCAGCAGCCTGGATGGGGTCAGCCTCCAACCCGCCAGGCGTGGCAGAATGCCCAAGAAAGTTCCTCTGCCTGACCAATTCCTCTCTGCCCTCACCAGCAAAGAGTCGGGCCTGTCTGCCTCTGCCCCGGAGCTGGTCTCCTTCTCTCTAAAGTTGAATTCCTGGGTCTCACAAATCCATCCGGAAATTGAGGACGTACCCTTTCGCACCTGCTTTCGCCTGGAAGCCCCGGGCGCAGAAGATGTGTCCTGGAGGCTTGCCTTCTTCCTCCAGGCAAAAGATGACCGCAGCCTGCTTGTTCCTGCAAAAGAGGTATGGCAGACCAAATCTCGCGCACTCACTTTCCTCAAGAAGAGGCTGAAAAATCCACAGGAGCAGCTCCTGGCAGACCTTGGCAAAGCATCCAGGGTAGTCCCTCTGATGGAGAAGTGCCTGGAGAGCGCCCGCCCCACCGGCCTGGAGATGCAAACCGAGGAGGCTTATTCCTTCCTGCGGGAGTCGGCTCCCCTCCTGGAGCAGAATGGTTTCGGGATGCTGCTGCCCTCCTGGTGGGAGAAGCCCGGCTCTCGCCTGGGCATAAAGCTGCAGCTCAAAGATGCGGTAAAAAAGGAGGGCCAAGTAGGTCCGGCCTTCTTCGGGCTCGACACCCTGATCAATTACGACTGGCAGCTCTCCCTGGGCGGTGATATCCTCACCGAGACTGAGTTCGCAGAGCTGGCCCGTCTCAAGGTACCCCTCATTCAGATAAGAGGCGAATGGATGGAGCTTCGCTCTACAGAGATCGAGGCCGCCATTGCCTTCTTCCGGAAGAACAGGGATCGAGAGATGACCTTTGCAGAGGCTCTGCGCCTTGGCCTGAACCTTCCCGGCCAGAGCTTGCCAGGCGAGAGTCTGCCCGGCCAGGAGCTGCTGGGTGTTGATTCAACCCTACCCATTCTCGGCGTTCAGGCGGAGGGCCAAATTGAGCAAATGCTTAAAGCCCTATCCCATCCCGGCAGTCTGGAGGATGTCCCGCCTCCCCAGGAGTTACAGGGCACATTGCGGCCTTATCAGTTGCGGGGTGTCTCCTGGCTGGAGTACCTGCACCGAATAGGTCTGGGTGCCTGTCTGGCGGACGATATGGGCCTGGGAAAGACCGTGGAGCTGATTGCTTTTCTCCTGCGTGAGCGGGAGCATGAACGAGAGCGCGAAAGGGAGCATGAAGGAAAGAAAGAAGAAAGGTCCAAAGACCCCCTCCAGCCGGCTCTTCTCATCTGCCCCATGTCTGTGGCCGGCAACTGGCAAAAGGAGCTGGAGCGTTTTGCTCCCAGCCTGAGAGTCCTGGTGCATCACGGCCAAAATAGGCTCACAGGTCCCGGCTTCCTGCAGGAGGCCGCAGGCAAAGACGTGGTCATCACCACTTACGCTCTTGCCCAGAGGGACGAGGAGCATTTGTCTGCTGTCTCCTGGAGCCATGTGATCCTGGATGAGGCGCAGAACATCAAGAACCAGGCCGCCCGGCAGACCCAGTCAATAAAAAGGCTCCAGTCAGGCCAGAAGATCGCCCTCACCGGAACCCCTGTCGAGAACAGGCTATCCGAGCTATGGTCCATCATGGACTTTCTCAATCCCGGCTACCTGGGATCCGCGGCATCCTTCCGCAAGAATTTCGTACTGCCGATTGAAAAATACAAAAATAAGAGCCGCTCCGAGGCTCTTCGCTCCATAATTCAGCCTTTTGTCCTGCGCCGGCTCAAGACCGATCCAACCGTCATCCAGGATCTGCCCGAGAAGATGGAGATGCGGGTCAACTACAACCTCACCGCGGAGCAGGCATCGCTTTATGCAGCCGTGGTGGAGGAGATGCTCGGCCGCATAGAATCGCTGGAAGGCATTGAGCGCAGAGGTCAAATCCTGGCCGCTCTGACCAAGCTGAAGCAGATCTGCAACCATCCATCCCTCTTCCTGCAGGATGGAAGCGCTCTTGCCGGCCGTTCCGGAAAGCTCTCTCGCCTGGAGGAGATGCTCTATGAGGTCCTGGCAGGAGGCGATAGAGCCTTGATCTTCACCCAGTTTGCCGGAATGGGAGCCATGCTTAAACACCATCTTCAGGAGAAGCTGGGAGTCGAGGCCCTGTTCTTGCATGGAGGAACCACCAGAAAGCAGAGGGATGATATGATCCAGAGGTTCCAGGCGGGAGGATCGCCTATATTTATATTATCTCTGAAGGCGGGCGGCTTCGGCCTCAACCTGACAGCAGCCAGCCACGTCTTTCACTTTGATCGATGGTGGAACCCTGCCGTGGAAAATCAGGCTACCGATCGCGCCTTTCGTATTGGGCAGAAGAAGAACGTCTTTGTCCACAAGTTCGTGTGTCTCGGCACTCTGGAAGAGCAAATAGACGAAATGATAGAGCAGAAAAAGGCCCTGGCGGATTCGGTAATAGGGACTGGTGAGGCCTGGCTGACTGAGCTCTCCAATGAGGCGCTAAAGGATATGCTTACCTTGCGGCGCGATGCCGTAGGCAACGGGGATGATGATAAATGAGCCCTTATTGGAGTTACTACGAGAAGACTTCGCCAAAGGAGGTCAAGAACGGCCTGAAGGCCAAGAGCAAGCGCGGCTCCATCGGAGAGACCTGGTGGTCAAAACGCTTTGTCGGCGTTCTCGAGTCCTTCGATATGGGCGCCAGGCTCACCCGAGGAAAATCCTATGCCCGAAAAGGCCAGGTCATCTCCATCGATGTCAAGCCGGGAGTTGTGAAGGCTCGTGTCCAGGGCTCATATCCAAAGCCCTATGATGTATCGATAAAACTGTCGCCCCTCTCCCCGGAAGATTGGGAGAAAGCAATAGCCGCCATGGCCTCTAAAGCGGTATTCTCAGCCCGCCTGCTCTCCGGAGAGATGCCGCAGAACATCGAGGAAGCATTTTCCGACTGCGGCATATCTCTCTTTCCCGAAGATGGAGCGGACCTGAAAACGGATTGCTCCTGTCCGGATTGGTCCAACCCCTGCAAGCACATAGCAGCAGTCTATTATCTATTAGCTGAGCAGTTCGACAATGATCCTTTTCTCATCTTCAAGCTTCGGGGCAAATCCAAAGAAGAAATCGTCGAGGCCCTGCGCAGTTTTCGCTCTGCCGGGGCCGGGCAAGAGAATGAAGGCTCTCCCGGATCAGTCTCCGCCTCCGTCTCCCTCATCGATGGGAAGGTCAGGCCTCTGGAAGAGTGCCTGGATTGCTTCTGGCAAAAGGGAAGCGAGCTTGATTTGCTGGAGATCAATCCCAGGAGCCCGCCGGTGGAGAATGCAGTCCTGAAAAGGCTTGGGGAAGCACCCATCTTAATTGGCCGGGCCAATTTCGCCTTCTTTCTTATAAAAGCATACGTAATTGCAGGTCAGGCCGCACTCCAGAAGGCCGCCAGGGGAAGCGAAGAGCCATAATTTTTATCCATTCAAACCTCTCTCCTCACCGGCCTCCGAGCAGCCTATAAATAGTTGGGAGACTATTCTTATTGAAAACAAAGCCAATTATCAATTTAGGGGAGTGTATGATATGGGTTTCCTGGATCGTATGAGCACAGTTGTGCAGGCAAAGATGAATAAGATCATGGACAAGATCGAGGACCCCAGGGAGACCCTGGACCTGTCCTACGAAAAGCAGCTTCAGCTCCTGCAAAATGTCAAAAGGGGCGTAGCCGAGGTCACCACCTCTAAGAAGAGACTCGAGCTGCAAAAGGCCAAGCTGCAGATGAGCCTGGACAAGCTGGACGGTCAGGCCAAAGAGGCATTGCAGGCGGGCCGGGAGGATCTGGCTCGAAAGGCCCTGGAGAGCAAGGCCGCACTGCAGGCCCAGTCGGCCACGCTCGACCAGCAGATCACCGACCTGCAAGACCAGCAGCAGAAGCTCATGGCAGCTGAGAGCCGCCTGGCCACCAAGGTGGAGTCCTTCCGCACCAAGAAGGAGACCATCAAAGCCCAGTATTCTGCGGCAGAGGCTCAGGTAAAAGTCACCGAGTCAGTGACGGGCATCAGCGAGGAGATGGCAGACGTGGGCATGGCCGTGCAGAGAGCGGAGGAGAAGACGGAGAACATGAAAGCTCGCTCGGCAGCCTTAGACGAGCTTCTCGAGTCGGGAACTTTAATCGATTACTCCGGCAGCGATGATCTGGACAGGGAGCTGGCCAAGGCAAAGGCGAGCAGCAGCGTCAATGATATGCTGGCCAAAATGAAAGAGGAGATGAAGAAATGATCATCAGGATTTTAGGTGAGGGGCAGTTTCGGCTGGATGATAGTCTGCTGGACAGGGTAAACAGGATCGACAACAAAATTGTAAATCATGTCACCCAGGGCAACAGGGTCGAGTTTGCCAGGGATCTGGCCAATTTGATATCCACAGTCAAAGAGCTGGCAGAGCCCCTTGATCCCGTGGAGATCCTCCCCTCGGATATCATCATTCCTCCTTCCGACCTGTCGTTTGAGGAGGCAAGGAAGGTGTTCTGCGACGAGGGCCTCATCAAAGGCTGAGAATCCTCTGTAAGTCCTCAGTGCGCTCTGTGACTCTGTGGTAGTAGTATCGTCAGCCATTTGGATATAACCAGTGGCTAACGACGTCTTTCAACCACAGAGTTCACAGAGGTCACAGAGCGACTAACAAACAACTGGAAAACCATTGTACCTAAGGTTAGCCACTGGAATTAGCGAAAAGCCAAAAAGAAAGCTAAAAGGTATAGATCCGGCTGCCTTCTCGCATCATGTCATCAACCAGACTCTTATAGAATTCGGCGGGCACTATTGCCTTTCCATCAGCAGAGACGCCTCGGGCCAGCAGGTCTTCCCGGCAGGCCAGGATTCTATGCCCGGGCACGAGTGCTGCTAAGGCCTGGCTGGCCGCCTGACATGCCTCGCCGGTCGTCTGACTGACCTTGTCGGCCTCTCCCTGCCCCAGCAGATTGTAGACGCCATCCCCGACCAGATAGACCACAGCATCAACAGAGCCGGCCAAGAGTCGCAGACATAGTCTGGCGCGCTCGCTGTGAGGCGTTTTTGTCAAGAGAAAAATCCTCATAATAGTATAATGCCTTCTGATTGCAGCATCTCCTCTAAGAACATCTCCTCGTCCACCAGCTCCACTCTTTCCACCAGCCCGGCGCTCATGAGGCCCCGATCCGCCAGGGATGGCTCATGGGCCAAGATCCTCATCTCAGGATAGGCGTAGAGAATGTCGGAGTGATTGGGCAGCCCTAAAGCTCTGCTCTCCTGACCGGCAATAGCCAGGTAGACGCCGTCCCCGTAAAGGCCCACTGCTACATCCATCTTGCTGCTCACCGCTGCCGCATTCAGCAGGCCGAATGCCTTCTCGCTGCCGTAAGGGGCGCTGTCCAGGAGAAAGAATATCGATCTCATCTTGCTAAAGTCACCACCCTGTCGCTCTCCTCCAGCATCTCCGCCAGGCGATAGAGGCTGGTGATCTTGATCCCCTCTACGTAGTCCTCGCTCTTTCCACCCTCTGGCGAATAGCCGCGCGCCGTGGCGCACCTGGGGCAGGCCTCCACCTTTGCCCCCTGCCGGGCCAGATCGGCGAAGAGCTCTCCAGCGTTGGCAAAAAAGACTGGATTCTGGCCGGCTTTGGGGATATGGACCGCATCCAGGTAGAGGAAGACATTCACCCTGTGTTCTTTCGCTTTCAGGGCTGCTTTGGCAATCTTGCAGGCCATCTCGGCATACTGGGAGATGTAGGGCCCGTCCGTCAGGACGATGGTGAGTGTGCCCATCAGTCATTCCTCGTATCTCTCATATCGCTCACAAATTTCTCATACTGCTCATAGGTACTCTCGCAAGGCACGCAGCGTCTCCAGGCTTGTGGCGAATTTTGGCTCCAATAGAGGCGTGCATTTCTCTAAGGCTGTCTCTCCTCCTACCAGCCGGATGGCGAAAGCATAGCAGCTCTGCTCTCCGCATATCTTGCAGTCGGTCCTGGGCAGATATTTGTAGATCTCGGCGTGATCCACTTTGACCTTCTCCCTGGCCACAGGCGTAACGCCGCCGGCGATGGCCTTATTGATGGTCTCTTTCAAGCTTTCCAAAACTGCCCTGGCTTCGGCCTCGCTGCCTATCATGGTCATGGTCACGTTGCCGGTAGAGTAGAGGGTGATGAGGACATTGCCCTTCTGAATGATGAGCGCCCCGATCTTATCCGAGTATCTGCCCCTGGGAAAGAGAGGCTCTAAGAGCTTCAGGGCTCCGCCCAAATTCGGCTCCATCCGGGCGATGATCCGAAATTTGGAGACATCGGCAATGCAGGGCAGAAGCTGCCGGACCTCTGTGATCTGCAGGGGCGGCGTCCCGGAAAGGTCCTTCCTGGCCTCGGCCGGCTTCTCGGCTTTCGTCTCCATGAAGCTCTTGCCAAAATCGGTTAGAACCAAAGCATCTTCTTTTATCCCGATCAAACCTGCTTGCTCCAGCATTTGCAGGTGGTAGTCGAGCATGGACTGACCGATGACCTTTCCGACCTCTTCTTTGGTCCTGTTGCTTTCCACCAGCATGGCCATTATCTTTCTTCTCGCAGCATTGGCCATAGCATTGCTCACGAGCTTAACGTCTGCCTGTCCTCCAACCATATTGTCCACCCCAATTGCAAATCTATCATTTTCTCTTAAGCCGCCCGGCTAAGCTGACCATATCAATAACTGCCCCATCCGAGATCCTGTAGCGACACCATTTTCCCTCTTTTCTCTCTTTTACCAAGCCTGCGTTCTCAAGTATGGAGAGATTATGTGATATGGAGGACTGCGGTCTTTTCAGAGCCAGCATTATCTCACAAACGCAAAGCTCACCTCCGCTCAGAAGTTTGAGAATCTTGAGGCGGGTCACATCGGCTACAGCCTTAAAGATCTTGATCTCGGCAGTCAGTTTCTCTTCGTCTATCCTTTTTACTTGAGTGCATACCTGGAGACATCGCTCTCTGGCTATGCTTCTATCTCCATAAAGCCTGGCCAGAGTTTTTTCTGCCTCACAGCAAGTGCTATTGTCCCGGCAGGATTCTTTCTCTCTCCCTGGCAATCTCTTGCAGGAAATCATTGGCAGTTCTTTATCCGGCATCAGCACAGCCTCTCTTTGTGATTTCTTCTCATTCGATTAAACACTGTAATCAATCTATTTATTCATATATAAGGATTTCTAGATACGATTCTTTTTGCTTAGAAAGGTATTGCTGAATCTTGTAACTCTATTGAGCATGTACAAAGATATTAAACCTGAGGAGTTGCAGAACTAACTGGCATTGGAATTGCTAGAGGCTAGAGGTAATGCTGTGCAGCTTGTGATCAACAGCTATGGGGCATATCTTCGCAAGAGCGGGAACTGCTTTCTGGTAAAGAGAGAGGATAAAAGCTTTGAGGTGGCGGTGAGCAAAGTCAATAGCATTTTAATTACAACGTCTGCATACATCACCACAGATGCCGTCAAGCTGGCCGTGGACAACAACATCGATATAGTTTTTCTCGATTCCTACGGGGAGCCCTACGGCAGGGTATGGCATCCGAAGCTGGGCAGCACCACAATGATTCGCAGAAGGCAACTTGAGATCTACGACACAACGGATGGCCTGAATTTAGCAAAAGAGTGGGGCCTGAAGAAGCTGGACAACCAGACTCTGCTGCTCACCAAATTGAGGAAGACCAGAGAGGAGAAAAGAGAGGATCTGGACCGGTTAATCGAGGAGATTGAGCAGTCCAGAGAGCAGATGAAGAGGCTTTTGGGCAGCATAGACGCCCGGCGGCAGGACATGCTCGGCCTGGAGGGCAGGGCGGCGCGGGCCTACTTTGATGCCCTCTCCTCAGTCATGCCTGAAAAGTACCGGTTCAGAGGAAGGAGCAGAAATCCGGCCAAAGACGAGTTCAATGCTCTGCTCAACTACGGATACGGCGTTCTCTACTCGATGGTGGAAAAGGGCTGCGTCATCGCCGGCCTTGATCCCTACGTGGGCTTTTTGCACACCGACTCTTACAACAAGATGTCGCTGGTCTTCGATATCATTGAGATGTTCCGCATTTACGTGGATGAGACGGTGGTCTATCTCTTCAGCAGGCGCATGATTAAGGACGAGTTCTTCGAGCCGCTGGAGCAGGGGATGGGCCTTTCCAAGGACGGCAAGGCAGCGCTCATCGAGGCTCTCAACAAGAACTTCGAGGAGACGATCCTCTACCGGGGCCGAAATATCAAGACCCGGAACACCATTCAGATGGAGTGCCACAGGATTGCCAACTCTCTCATCCGACCAGGCCAGGAGCTGCCGGAGGACTTTGATCAGAACATACTGGAAATGGAAGAGGAAGAAGGCGGAGGAGAACGAGAAAGCAAATCATGCGAAACACCGGCAAGAGAGCCCAATGCGGATCAGAATGCCAGTACAGCCGGGCCTAATTGAATCCATGCTTCGCGTGAGATTCAACAGGGTCCGGTTTCACGCGAAGGCGCGAAGCCGCGAAGTTCAGCAGAAATAATAATAGTAATAATCGAGGTTGTTGATGCTGGTCTGGGTCATTTACGACATATCCGAGAACAAAATTCGAAGCCGGGTGGCGAAGCTATGCAAGAACTACGGCCTATTCCGGGTGCAGAAGAGCGCCTTTCTGGGCGATCTGAACAGGAATCAGTCCGACTCCCTGGCCCTGGAGTGCGAGGCGGTCATTGAGGAATCGGATTCAGTCTACGTCTTTCCCATGTGCGAGGACTGCAATGACCGGATCAAGCTGATCGGAGCGGGATTCGACAGAGAGCTGGTGGCGGGCATGATGTTAACCAAGGTGTTCTGAGGGCAAAATGGAGACGGAAACTGAGATCGCGGCCGCGCGCGGGCAGGCGCAGGAGCCCGCACCTGCGCAGGAGATTTTCATCACGGTATCCGATGCGCTGGAATATCTGTTCTGCCCCAGGTTCATATTCTTCATGCACTGCCTGGGCATCGCCCAGAGAGAGGAGCGGCGCTACAAAGTTTTGAAGGGCAGAGAGCTGCACGAGATCCGGGAGAAGGTGAACCGGGATTACGTGAGAAAGAAGCTGAATTGCACGGGAAAAGAGATCTCGGTTTATCTGACTTCGCAAAAGTACCACTTCAAGGGAGAGGTGGATGAGGTTCTCTTTCTGGATGATGGAACGGCAGCGCCTCTGGATTACAAGTATGCCGAGTTTAAAAACACCATTTACAGGACGCACAAGTTTCAAGCTGCTCTTTACGGCATACTCATTATGGAGCACTTCGGGGTGGATGTGAAGCGGGGCTTCATCTGCTACACCAGGAGCAACAACTATGTGGCGGAAATTGACTTTCGGCAAAAAGATTATGAGAAGGCAAAGGAGATTGTGCGCGAGATACTGATGATAATTCAGAGGGGATACTTTCCCGATGGGACGAAGCAGAAGGCCAGGTGCGTGGACTGCACGTACAGGAATATATGCGTTTAATGCTAATGTATCAATCCTTGTTTTTTTGGAACTTTTTAAAGTATATTTATTTAAATGTAGTTTGACTTTGTTATCGCTACATTTCAATCCTTGTTTTATTGGAGTAAATTTACAAAGGTCATCTTCATTTATAAATCTATCGTTATTTAGGTTGCATGCTTATTCGCTGATATTTAAAATAATTTAAATATTAATTAAGCTACAACATGGGGAAAGATTTAATAACCAGTTAGACTTCTTTATGTCTACTAAGATTAAGAAATCCCCAATAAGCTGGCGAAAATCTGGGACAATATATAATAGATAAATGTGCGGCGGTGGCAGAGTGGCCAAATGCGATGGCCTTAAGAGCCGTTTGGTCCGGGCAGGTCCACGTGGGTTCGAATCCCACCCGCCGCGTTATCACCCATTGCCTAAGTGGGACGGGTAATTCAATGGCATAGAATTCGCGGATTTCATCCGCGTTACTACAGGGGTCTGATTCCCCTCCCGTCCTTTCCTAAGCAATATTACTCTAGGGCATTGGAATGTATGTCTTGATTCGATATAAAGATTATGCCTTAGCTCAGAAATGTCCGTAAATTGTTTAAGGATATCATAAATAGCCTTGTATACGTTACAAGAAAATGAGATAATTAAGTAAGGTGGTTGAGTGATCGATGCAGTAGGTAGAATCGGGGACTACATTCAAAGGACTTATGGTGGAGATGACTTGCTCTCTACTTTTTTAGAGAACCCGAATAGCAATGGCAAGTATAAATTCGTATTAATAGTAGTTTTGAAGGAAATTGAAGGTGAGTACTCATTTAGTCGTGTAGAACGTGAGGAGTTTAAAGATTTCAAAATATATCTCTACAAGAAGGGTGCACCGAATGGCACAGATGCTACACCTACGAGCAAGGTAGCAGGGAAACTGGAGAAAACCTTCCAGAACAGATTTATTAAATGGTTTGAGAACTATGATAGCTATGATATATCAATAGAAGACAAAGATGCTCTCAAAAAAATGTGCAGAGCCATAAAAGGTCAAGCAGAGACGATACTGGCTAATTTAGAAGAAAAATTTGCTCAAAAGAAATCCGATGAATATGCAATTATCACAGTGGGGATTGAGAGAGATGGGGAGATATGCTATCCTGGAAATCTGCAGGTTTTCAAGAATATTTTGATCAGGAAAGGCAAGGATAAATATTATCTCAAGAAGTCACAAGGGGAATCACTAGGAAAAGAGGCTGCTTGTTCAGTTTGCAAAGGGACAAAAGATGAGGTCTATGGCTTCGCAATTCCCTGGACATTCCACACCTTTGACAAGCCCGGATTTATTGCAGGTGGTTTTAAGGTCAATGAATCCTGGAAGAATACACCAGTATGCTTCGATTGTGCCACGCGCCTGGAAGTTGGAAAGAAATACATCGAGGAAAACCTCGACTTTGGCTTCTATGGCTTCAGATATCTCCTCGTGCCAAAATTGACCCTGGCAGGAGACAAAAAAGAGGTTCTTGAAGAGATCCTGGACATCCTTGGCAAGAAAGATCAAAAAAGAAAGATAAAAATAAATCGTGAAGTCAAGAACAGAATAACTTCTGATGAAGAAGAGGTTCTTGAGTTTGTCCAAGATCAAAAAGATTTCTTCAGCAATAGCCTGATATTTTATAAAAAGGAACAATCGTCTTACAGAATCCTGCTTTTAATAGATGGGATTCTTCCATCAAGATTGAGGGCGCTTTTCAATGCCAAAGGAAAGGTCGATGAGAGATTTATAATTTACAACGATTCGATTTTTAGTGAAGCACAGAAGGAAAAGAACCACTTGGAGTTCAATTTTGGAGTATTAAGACGATTCTTCCCGTCCGAGTCCAAAAATAGAACCTTCGACAAAATATTCTTGGAAATAGTAGACAAGATATTTGTTGGAGATCAAATCAGCTACCATTTGCTGATATATTTTATAATGAGCAAAGTGAAAGAGGCATTCATCAAGGGTTATCCTACTAATATCACTACCTTGAATGGGTTCTTGCTTTTGCACTATATTGAGGAGCTTAATCTTTTCAAAGCAAAGAAAGCGGAGATGAAAGACATGAATGAACAGGGCAATAAGGTTCTTCGCATCGAAGAGCTCGATAGTCTCCCATTAGAGCAACGTATTGAAAGGTTCTTCGAAGCAAACAAGGCGTTTTTCAATAGTGATTCTAAGAAGGCAACCTTCTTGGAAGGGGTATTGACTCAGAAGCTCCTTAACATACAGTGGATGGACAAAAAGGCAACTCCATTCCGCAATAAATTGCATGGCTTGAATATGAATGAAGCACTGATCAAGAGGCTCCTTCCGGAAATTCAGAATAAGCTGGAAGAGTACCAGAAAAATTACTACAGGGATCTGGAATCGCTCATTGCGAATCACTTCGTTTTGGCAGGACTTAAATGGAAAGAGGTGGATGATGAGCTGAGCTTCTATTTCGTCTTAGGAATGGATATGCATAAATTGTTCAAGCATGCAAAAGAAGAAGAGCAAATAATTGTTGGGGAGGCATGAAAATGAGTGAAACCATCAAGAATAGATCTGAGATTCTTTTCATTTACGACATAAGAGATGGAAATCCTAACGGCGATCCCATGGATGAGAACAAGCCCAGAATCGATGAAGAGACCGGAGTAAATCTCGTTACAGATGTTAGGCTGAAGAGAACTATCAGAGATTATCTCCACAATTTCAAGGGTCAAGAGATATTTGTAAGGGAGATCATTTATGATACCCAAAATGGCTACATCCAAGATGGGAAAAAACGAGCCAAGGACTTCGAGGATAAAGCAGAGCGGATTTTGAACGAATGCATCGATGTGCGTCTCTTCGGCGGAGTTATTCCGCTCAAAGAAGACTCGATAACTTATACCGGTCCAGTGCAGTTCAAGATGGGCCGGTCGCTTCATCGTGTTACCATGATGCATATTAAAGGAACAGGAGCCTTTGCCTCGAAGGAGGGTTCTAAGCAGGCAACGTTTAGAGAAGAGGACTTTCTGCCTTATTCGCTTATCTCCTTTTATGGCATCATAAACGAAAATGCTGCCAAACACACTCATCTTACCGAGGATGATTTAATGCTCTTGCTGGAAGGCACTTGGAATGGAACCAAGAGCCTGATTTCCAGATCCAAAGCAGGACAGGTTCCCAGGTTGCTCCTTAAGGTGAATTACAGCAAAGAGAATTATCACATCGGGGATCTGGATAAGATGCTGAAACTGGTAACCGAGATGCCCCATGAGAATATTCGTGACACCACAGATTACCAGCTTGAAATATCTGAGCTGGTCAAGAAACTTGCTGCTGAGAAAGGCTCAATCAAGGATATTGAGATTTGTGTGGACGGCAGGATTAAGTTCTGCAAAGAAGGGGCCGATTTTCCAATTGAAGGATTGGCAGCAGCTACCGGCATAGCTATAAAGCCAATAGCGTTCTGAGGTCCAGATGCCGGAGAGAGTAATAGTATTCGACGTGTGGGGGGACTACGCCCACTTCAGGAAGAATTACTCTACCAGCTCTCCACTCACCTATTCTTTCCCACCCCGAACGGCTCTCTCAGGGCTGATCGGGGCCATCGTCGGTCTGGACAAAACGGAGTATTTCAGGTACTTCTTTAAGGTTGATGCCAAAATCGGTTGCAAAATCCTAGAGCCTGTGAAAAAAGTGAGGATCGGAGAGAACCTGATTGATACCAAGAGCGCAGTTAAGATGCATCTGATCAAGAACAGAACCCAGATCAGATTCGAGTTCGTCAAAGATCCGAAGTACAGAATTTATTTCTCTCACTCCGATGAGCAATTGCATAAAAGGCTCAAAGACCTGCTCGCCAGCCATCAGTCTGTATACACTCCGTGTCTCGGACTGAGCCAGCTCATCTGCAACTATCAGTTCGTTGGAGAGTTTGGCCTGAAGAGTTCAGGAGAAGATGTCCAGGATATTGATAGCGTGGTGCCGGGTAAATGCCTGCTGGCCCCCGAATTCGAGGATGGGAAGGAATACTTCTCAGAAGTGATGCCTGGCGAGATGGGAGAAGCAAGAGAAGTAACTGATTACAGCGAGATTCTGTTTGAAAGGAACGCAAAGAAAATCAGAGCGAAGGCAAAAGAGCTTTGGGAGGTCGAGAATGGCGACGGCGAGCGAATCGTATTCCTTTAAGCTCAAGTCTCACCCGGATAAACGTCTGGTGGATCACTTGAGAAGAGTAGGGCAATTGAGCAGGAAAACCGTTACAGATAAATCCCTAAACATAGATGACAAGGACCTCCTGACAGACGCTGCTTACCTCATAGGCGTGACGCACGACCTGGGAAAAGCTACGAAGTTTTTCCAGGAGTACATTGTTGAGAAAGATGAGAAGAAAAAGAAGTCCCTCAAAGCCAAGGAAAACACTCATCATGGCCTGCTCTCGGCTTTCTTTACTTATGCGGTAATCAAAGAATACCTTAGCCAATCGGGGAGAAAAGGAGAATTAGCGGATTACCTGCCTATAATATCTTTCTTGGCCGTGAAGAGGCATCACGGAAACCTTATGAACGCCATGGACGAGATAAGCGAAGTGGATGCGGAGACGGAGAAAATTTTGGAGGTAGCGAAAGAGCAGATTGAGTCTATGGATAAAGCAGATAAAGCCGAGATAAATGAAATACTAGCATTGCTTTTTCCAGAAGGCAGGATAAATTTAAAAATTGATATTAATAATATTATTAGTTACATTTTGCAGGATGCGTGCAACGAAATCGGTAGGAAGGAAAAGCGGCTGATAAGACATCTCAATCGAAAGATCGATCTTTACCCGTATTTCATAACTCAGTTTCTTTACTCTGCCCTTTTGGATGCAGACAAGACCGACGCGGGGCTAGGTGGCAAAGATCTAGATCGTTTAGATCTTCCAGCAGACCTGGTGGATCAGTATAAAGAGAAGAAAGGCTTCACATTTGACAGAAATAATATTAATAGTCTCAGGAATCAGATCTACGAAGATGCAATGGTAGGAATTAGGGATTGGAACCTGGACAACAAAATTCTCTCGTTGAATGTTCCAACCGGCACCGGCAAGACGTTGACCTCTCTTTCCTTTGCCCTCAAGCTGAGACATCGATTGAAGAACGAGAAAAATTTCACACCAAGGATAATCTACGCTCTGCCCTTCCTGAGCATAATAGATCAAAATTACGATGTCTTTGAAGATGTTGTCACCCAGGAGGGAAAACATGAGGATTCCAGGCTTCTTCTCAAGCACCATCATCTGGCAGATGTAAACTACAAAATTGAGGATAAGGATGACGAATTTTATAAGGCCGACGAAAGCTTGCTGCTCCTGGAGGGCTGGAACGCAGAGATAATAGTAACAACATTCTGGCAGTACTTCTACACGCTTTTTTCTAACCGAAATAAGTTACTGCGCAAGTTCAACAAGCTGGCTAACTCCATAATTATTTTGGATGAAGTACAGGCAGTCCCTCACCAGTACTGGCAGTTGATTCACGACGCGACGAAGATGCTTTGTGAGAAGTTCAATAGCTACGTCATCTTCGTTACGGCAACGCAGCCGCTTATCTTTGATGAGGCAATAGGAGAGATAAAAGAGATAACTCAGAATAAAGAAGAGTACTTCAAGGGCCTGGATAGGATTGAACTAATTCCCAGAATTGAGACGGCTTTGACCCTGGAGGAATTCAAGGCCCTGCTGGAAAAGGATCTAACCGACAATCCTAAAAAGGACTTCCTGATCGTTCTCAACACCATAAGCTCAGCTAACGACGTTTACAAGTTCATCAAGGGCCTGGTGTTAGAGAATACTGAGAAGTTTTACCTATCAACAAATGTGATTCCGAAGGAAAGGTTGGAGCGGATAAGAACGATCAAAGGTTCTTCGGAAAAGGGGGTGCAAAATGAGTCTTCTCGGAAAAGAAAGGTCATTGTGAGCACTCAATTGATTGAGGCCGGTGTAGACATCGATGCAGACAGAGTCTACCGAGACTTCGCTCCAATGGATTCCATAAACCAGGTGGCAGGTAGGTGCAACAGGAACTCCGCCAAAGCAGACAAAGGCACGGTATCAATTTTTATTTTAAAAGATGATAGAAAAGAATTTTATAAATACATCTACGATCCATTCTTAATGAGCAAGACCCTTGATATCCTAAAACCGATTAAGGGTTCGATTCGAGAATCAACTATTTTGGAGTTGAACAACAAGTACTTCAAAGCTGTGAAGAGAGGCATGGGCGACGAGAAATCAAAAGAAAACCTGGCCTGTCTGTCGCAGTTGGCCTTCCAAGATCTGAGCAAGAAGTTTAAGCTGATTGAGGAAGATTATCCCAAGGTAAATGTTTTTGTAGAGCTTGATAAAGAGGCTGTAGAAATCTGGAAGAAATATCAAGATTTGCGAATGGAGAAGGACATCAAAGAAAGAATAAGAAAAAAACTGGCGATAAGAAAAGAATTCAGCGAGTATGTGATCTCCGCACCAGAGAAATACGCTCACAGCCTGGTCGCTGAAGACTCCGAAATGGGCTATATTTCAAGAGATGAGCTGTCCAACTACTACGATAAGGAGACGGGCTTCATGCGGGCGGGAGCTGGAGAGGGCTCCATGATCATTTAGGTTGGGTGCTTTGCGACATGATCCTCAATACTCAGCAATACAAAGTTCTGCTCCGAAAAGAGGAAGATGGAACTTACACGGTGATTGTGCCTTCACTGCCGGGTTGCCTGACCTTCGGGCGAACAGTTGAAGAGGCATTAGCGATGGCAAAAGAGGCCCTTGAGGGCATTATAGCCTGCATGATCGCCCGCGGCGAAGAAGAGCCGGAAGAATCCGATGATTCGATGATATGCACTATTGCAGTCGAGGCAAATGCTTAAAATTATAAGCAACTTGAATGCATGTTCCTGATTGGC
>JAPKYA010000085.1 GCA_026394565.1 Methanothrix sp. | reverse complement strand
TTAGACGAAGGCCGTGTATAAAAAGGTTTGTAATACCATGGAAATCTCTTTATACTATAAACGGAGGTGTTTCCAAGGGGTGAGTATCTTAAATGAGTGGCAGGACTGATCAGCTTCGGGACCTCGTTATGAAGATTGGCGCCACAACCAAGGTCGTGGAGAAGCAGGCCACCCGTCATGGTAGTCTCCGGGGAAGCGGCGAGATTGAGCGCGCATTGCTCGGAGTAGTCCAGGAGATGATAAAACAATACGGCATCCAGACAAAGCTGACTGCCGAGCAGTTATCAACTGTTGTCAGACTGTTTTATAAGGGATTGAGCGATACCGAGATCGCAGAGCAACTGGGTGATCGAGCACTCAATAAAACCGTCAGCCGGGCCCGAATCAAGCTCCACTTATTCCGGAATACGGATTTGAAGCCTCCTTTCGACAAGGATGAGTTTCTCCGCTTGACGGAAGCCAGCAAATCCGTCAAAGAGATGGCTGAAAGTCTGCGGGTAGCTCCTTCCACCATCTCGGAGTACAGGAATATCTTTGACAGCCAGAAAGCATCGGAGAAGGATGGATACACAAAGCGCTTTTTGGAGATACTCTCCGATCAGGATGTCTCTGAACGCATGGTGACAGCCCACGCTGAGGATGGCCTTGCGGACACCATCGATACCGACTATGAGGCGGCAGAGGCCTAAAGAAGCCTCTCTTTGCCCATAATGCACTATTGTACTATCTCCGGCAGAGGAATATTTGTCGTGTCAGGCTTCCATGCACGCGGTCCGTGTGCTTTTGCAAAATATCGAAGCCCGCACTCGCGAGCAAGACCTCAAGAGAGCTGTCCGCCACGATTACCATGCGACGGCCACGCTTGATCACCCGGAAGAGTTCGCTTAAACTTTCCTGCAAAAGAGATTCTTTCGACTTTGCCAGGATTTTTGCCGACCTTCCATAGGGTGTGTCCAGAACAGCAGCATCGATGGAAGAGTTTTGCAGTGGCAGGCGCTTGGCATCTCCCAATAATAGGGAGCAGTCAAGCGTATGCAAATTGCATAATGCACCCTTTACCAGCCGGGTCTGAACCTCTATGCCCAGCCCCTGGATGCCGATCAGGCAGGCTTCGATCAGAATGCCGCAGGTTCCGGCGAAGGGATCGAGCAGCATTTCGCCTGCGCGAATCTGGGTGAGGTTGATCAACGAGCGGGCCATGCGCGGCATGAGAACACCGGGATGAAAAAAAGGCTTGAGGTGAGGCCGGCGCGCCTCAAAGGAGCTTCTATCGGTCCTTGCAGCCTCGCGTCCCAAAACGATTCTTTCGGTGGTGATAACGGCTCGCAGCACCATCTCCGGCCTTTTCAGGTCCGCCCTGTAGCCTCTCTGAAAAAGGATGCGTCCCACCTCGCGCTCCACGGCATCCGCCGCAGGCTTGGCATCCTTGATACGCCGGGCCCTGACCAGATACCTCAGCCGGGGCAGCGCCAGTTGGCTCACAGACTTGGCAAGTGCCTCCAGGTTCGCGTCGCAGACCGCCAGAACCTCGATGATGCCATGAGTCATGGCCAGACGACAGCCCAATAATTGCACATCGAGGTCTTCCGCCTCCACTATCAGGCACTGGTCAAGGAAGGCGATCTCGCAAAAACGGGTGGAGAAGATCTCCACCAGGGCTAAAGCCTCGCTTCTCGGCAGGGTCTCATGCTCCCCTGAGAGCTCAAAGGCATAAGTCTTCATTCTCAGGCCAGGTAGCTGTTCACATCCCTGTAATTGAACTTCTTAGAAGCAAGGACGTTCTCCAGGAAGTTGAAGAGAGCTCTTCTCACATCATCAGAGAGAAGCGGATACCAGGTGGGGCTGGCCACGACCACTGCCCGGAAGGCGAAGAAAGGCGCAATTACCTCCAGCAGCTCTTCGTCATTGCTCTTTTCCAGGTAGTTTTCGAAGAACAGCTCGAAGAGGTCTTTCAGGTCTCCGGTCAGGCGCAAGCTCTTTTGCACTGAGTAGAAGATGTAGTTCATGGCCAGAGCGGTGATGTCGTCCGCAGCTTCGCCCCACTCTCCCCGGCTTCTGTCCAGGACGGAGAAGTCCGTGCCCTCCCGGAACATTATATTCCAGGGGTGGAAGTCGCCGTGCACCTGGCAGAGGCGGCGGGCTTTACCCCGCAGCATCCAGCGCCACTGCACGCAGATCTTCTCGACCTCTTGCAGCTCATCCGGATCCAGAAAGCCGGGACTGTCCGGATAGTCATCCAGAATGCCGAAGATGCACTCGCCGTCTCCCACGGTCTCCCGGATCTTGCGCTGATAGAGGGGCGGGCAGTCGCTCTTGACTGCGTGAATCTCTGCCAGGTAATTGGAGAGGGCTATGACCCGGTCGTGGTCCAGGTCGGTTGCGCCCTGCTCTTTTACCCGCTCCAGGTCAAAGAAGTACTCTTTCCCTTCAATCTTCTCCATGAGCAGGAAGTATTCGCGAGCGTCTCCCGCTGAGACCAGCTTTCCTTTTTCTGTGAAGTAGCCCACATCGAGAGATGGAACGTGTTTAGGGAGGCCGGCAAAGGTCGAATTCTGCCAGATCATAATCCTGGCCCTGTCTGAGAAGTGGTCGTGGCCGAAGCCATGCTGCACGCGCATGGAGGAGAGCACGGCCGAGCCCATCTTTCCCTTGATCTCGTACTCCACCAGCAGAGGCGATCCGTATCCGAATCCTTTCACGTCCTCAGTGGTAGGTATGGTCTCACCCATCTTTCGAGTGCTCAGGAGCGATAAATCTCGCCCGTAAAGGCTCTTCAGATATGCTTCCAGATTACCTCTTTTCAGATCCAAGGCCAAGACACCCCTATATTTTTCCTTAAGTTGCTCGTTTTTGTTGCACCCTCAAGTTCCCATTTGCCAGCTATGCAGGTATTTGTCCTGCTCCGCGGTAAGCTTTTCCGTCTCCAGACCCATGGAGGCCAGCTTCAGCTCCGCCACCCTGCGATCGATCTCCACAGGAACGGCATAGACCTTCTTCTCCAGATTTCGTCCGTGCTCCACTATGTAGCGCACTGCCAATGCCTGGTTGGCAAAGGACATATCCATGACCTCGGGAGGATGACCATAGGCGGCAGCCAGATTGATCAGCCTGCCTTCCGCAAGCAGGTAGAGCCTGCGGCCGTCTGGGAGTTTGTACTCGGTGACATTGTTCTGCACATCAGCTTTTTCCGCGGCCATCTTCTCAAGGGCGGGAATGTCGATCTCCACATTGAAGTGGCCGCTGTTGGCGAGGACTGCCTGGTCCTTCATCTGTGAGAAGTGCTCCTTTCGAACCACGTTTATGTCGCCGGTCAAGGTGACAAACAGATCTCCCAGGGGCGCGGCCTTGTGCATGGGCATGACTCTATAGCCGTCCATGGCCGCCTCCAGGGCTTTTCTCGGCTCGATCTCAACTACGACCACATTTGCTCCCAGGCCGCGGGCGCGCATGGCAAATCCCCGGCCGCACCAGCCGTAGCCGGCCACGACCACGGTCTTTCCCGCGAAGAGGAAGTTAGTGGCCTGCATAATGCCGTGCAGAGTGCTCTGGCCGGTGCCGTAGCGGTTGTCGAACATCATCTTTGTCTCGGCGTCGTTGACGGCGATGACCGGATAGAGCAGAGCATTGTCCTCGGCCATGGCCCGCAGGCGCACGACACCGGTAGTGGTCTCCTCGCAGCCGCCGAACATCTGCGCGGCCAGCTCCGGCTGCTCCTTGTGGATGATGGCGATGGTATCGGCGCCGTCGTCCAAACTGACGTTGGGCCGGAGGTCCAGGGCTTTTTTGATGCAGTCGTAGTATTCCTGCTCATTCTCGCCCCGGAAGGCGTAGACATGAAGGCCACGCGCTGCCAGGGCCGCAGCCACTTCGTCCTGCGTAGACAGCGGATTCGAGCCGGTGACCGCCACCTCTGCGCCGCCGGCGACAAGGGTAGTGATGAGGTTGGCAGTCTCCACGGTGACGTGCAGACAGGCAACGATGCGCGCGCCCTTGAGAGGCTTGTCCTTCTCGAACTCCTTCTTGATCTGTTCCAGAACGGGCATGTGCCTTCGCGCCCATTCGATGCGCTTTTCTCCTGCCTCTGCGAGGCCCAGATCCTTGACTACGCTCTTTTGCAAAATAAATCACCTTGAAATTTATTTAGACGAACTGAGGAAAGAGACCTTTTTTCGAATACTTAAATGCAACCCAAACTATTCGCCCTGCATTTCTGAACGGTGCGTCTGCCAGCTATTCTCCCGTCTTGTTTCTATTCATTGGCAAAAGCCTTTCCACCTCTATTTCGAATTCGCTCTCGGCCCCGTCATCCTCCGCTTCAATTCTACTCTGATTGAAGATACGATATTGCTCCAGGGCCAAGCGTTTGGCCTCCTCCATCGATGTGCGCCCGCTGTGCTGCAAAATCGCCCGCTGGTTAAATTGCAGGAAGGCGTCCAGCTTCTCGCGCCATTCCTTCATGTAGACCGGCTTTCTCTGTTCGGCCTGGTCCTCAGCATAGTCCAGCCACATATTCACCAGGCGGTTGAGCTGTCCTATCTCGCCCTGTTGCAGGTAATTTTTGGCAACGACCACATCAGCCTGGCGAACCCTGGTGCCCTTCCAGCTCGTAAGTCCCATGTTGAGCTGCCCCGCGTCCGCCCGCCCGGAGATCAACTCGGCGTCAGTTTGGCCGGTGATTGCCCAATGCAGCTTGTTTTGCACTATCTTGAAGAATTCCTGGGTGCTTTCCGCCTTTGAATCGTAATCCACTGAAATGGTGTAAATGTCGCGAACCTTCTGGTAAAAGCGTTTTTCCGAGGCCCGAATATCGCGAATGCGCTCCAGCAGCTCGTCGAAATAGTCAGAGCCGAAAGCCCTCTCTCCCTTAAGCCGTTCATCATCCATCACAAAGCCCTTGATGATGTACTCTTTCAAGCGCTCCGTAGCCCAGCGGCGGAACTGCACTCCCCGGTGGCTTCGCACGCGGTAGCCGATGGCCAGAATCATATCCAGGTTGTAGAAGTCCACCTGCCGCTCAACCTGGCGAATGCCCTCGGTTTGAACTATTCGGTATTTCCGAATAGTTGCCTCTTGACTGAGTTCATGATCCCCATAAATGGCGGAGATATGCTCGTTAATAGTATGAACCGCAACCTGGTAAAGCTCGGCCAGCAGCCTCTGGCTGAGCCAGACGGTGCCGTCCTGCAGACGTACCTGGATGCGGGACCCGCCGTCCTCTGTCTGGTAGAAGATGATCCCGGTATCCGGAGCGGGGGTGGCTTTGTCGGCGGTCATTTCATTCTCTTCGCTCGTGGGCTTCTTCATCTGGCCTCTGGTCCTCCTCTCTTTAGTCTCCAATGAAGTCCCTTTTTTTCTCGCGCTCAATTTCCATGTGAATTTCCTGAATTATCATCTCCACATGCAGTTTGTGTTGCAGAAGCTGCACTTCATTGAGGAGCGAGTGAATTGATTCAAAGTAATCTACTCGTTTTTGGAGCGTGGGTACAGCGCTCCCTGACCAGCCCCAAGAATTGGGCTCAAGGGCCAGTCTCTGAAAATCTTCGAAGCATTTGTTATGTTCTAGAAACGAGGATACGAATTGACGACGCCTTTCGGCAGGGAAATTCGCGATAACGCCGAATATGAACATCATCATGTCTGGATCGTTATAATTTTGCCTAATCAAAGCATCCAATAATTGGTCCTGCCTCTCTCTGACCACACCATATTTTTATCGTTATTTCTTTGGATAAAAAATACGTTCAGGTACGTATAAGTATAACGAAAAGCACCCTGCTCTAGCTCATTTTTAAAGGTCTGCTTTACGGCTCGTGCTATTACTTCTTCATGATTATCTCGCATCCAAAGGAACGTATAGTCTCTGGTATCGTCTAGCAGACAAGGCATATCTTTTATTTTATACGCGTGGTCAATATGCACTGAGATGAAATCCGGATCTAAATCCAGGATACGTTCAAAGGTTTTCCCATCGTAGTCTGCATGAGCTTCAATTTCTAAGACTGCCAAATATGCTCTTTCAAGCAAGAGTTTATTTTTCGCGAAAATGTTTATAATTTCTTTATTCACATCAGTATATTCGTTAAGTAACGACGAGAGGGCACAAGCAAAGCTGGGATCTGCCATCACCTTTTCCAAGATTATCTCTGTGACTCGCACAACTACATCTTCCTCGAGTGAGCGATACTTGAGCAAGAAGTCAAGGCTTTGATGTAGACCACTTCCGTTAGTCTCCTGGTACAAAGAAT
Organism: Methanothrix sp.; assembly: GCA_026394565.1. Lineage (GTDB taxonomy): Archaea > Halobacteriota > Methanosarcinia > Methanotrichales > Methanotrichaceae > Methanothrix. The sequence continues at coordinate 32,985 of JAPKYA010000085.1, read as the reverse complement.
ACAGTTGAAGCAAGTGGTCTTTTGAAATTTCGCTTGCTGGCAGAAAGATATAGTAGCAGAACAACCAGGAACGCATAGTCGGATCAAGTGATCTGAGAATCTCGTAAGAGCGTTCCGCTTTACAGATTTCTACGAGCTTCTCTATTAATCGTTGAGACTCTGGAAGAGATACAAGATTAAGTGGGTCCCCTAATTTTAGGTAGTACTCCAGGACATAAGTATAAAGATCTGGATTTCTATCAGCTAATGCAAGGAGAATATCAATAGTCTCCGTCTGAATTTGATAGTCCATTTGGCTTTGAACCATCTCAGTGTAGATTTCGATACCTAGCTTGAAGAAATATTCATAGTCAGGTAAACCAAACCCTTTGAATTTTTCATCAATCTGCTTCCGTTTTAGCTGCTTATACTTATCAAGGCTCATACCTAAATTTTTTCTTTCAAAATTATTACGTAGGAGCAGCTTCGACAATTTATATGCCTCGTTAGTGAAATTATCTTCAGCAGATTTATCGACTAGAACACCCTGGCAGCCAAGAAGATCTAAGTATTCATGAACTGCGTAGCAATGACTGTAGCTTTCAGGATTCAATTCAGTGTTTATGAAAGGTAGTACTTCTTTCGCATCTTGCATTACGATATCTCTTACAGAATCCACGTGGTTCCATGTGCAGTAGCTGTGAAGGACGTTGAGCACAGTCTTTCGAAGTGCAGAAATTTTATATAAACAAAATAATCTGCCCCAAATTATTTGCCTCAGTTGGAAGAGCTCTGGTGTTGGCGGAAGATGGAAATTGATTATGTTAATAGCATGACGACTTTTTAATTCAGTAGTGTGGAATTTTATTTGAAGGTATTTATCAGCAACTGCTAAGAAGATCCTAGAATACAATTCATTTTGTCCATTATTTGTGTGCTCCCAAAGGACACTAATTATATCTTGTTGTATCCTAAAGCCGCTGAAATGAGACCTGTGATTGAATCCAAATCTATCGGTAAGTAGGAAAAGCACTTGCGGCAATTCATCTGGCCTTTTAGCGACATAGTCGAAAAGCAGGTCCAGAGCAATCCGGAAATCTGCATCTTTTCCATACTTAAATGAGCCAAGAATACCGAGAATCGATGGTGATGGTATCTGAGAATTCTCCTTAAAATCCATTTTGGACGGATCAACCTCTCTTAAATCCATCTCATCTATATGGCCTTTGACGTAGAGGAGCGTTTCTGTCGGTATGAGAAACCAAAAGACCTCCAAAAGATGGAGAAGACTATCCTTGCTATCCATTTCTTTTAGGGATTGCCAAGCTCTATCAACTGGCTCGCGCATTACATCTTCGATCTCATCCAGGTTGAAGGTGTTTAGCACTGGATTGATGGCATCGACCAGACGATGACGATGTTTTGGAAAAAAATGTTCTAAAAGGACAGAAAAGTCAAGCACTTTATCTTTAAAAAAAGCGAGGTAAAATAAATAGTTTGCTAAAATTTGATCAGAAGTCTTTACGATCTCATTTTCATACATATCAAAAACTTCTAAGTTATGAAGTTTTCGTGTGGTCTCCCAGAAAGCCCCGGAAGGCATTTCGAATGCATCCTCGATGGCAGCCATAATCTCTTTGTTCGAATAATCAATTGATCGAAAAAAAGCAACAATGCCTGCGACCTTGAGGAGATTTTTATCACCTAATTCGTCCAGATCATGTCGAATGGATGAGAAATACTTATCATAAAGGACTGTGACATCTATTATGCTTTCAAACTTATTCTCTCGTTTTGCCACTTCGGCTGTCATCATAGCTAGGCGAGGGTTTCCCTTTGAAATATCAGCAATCCGGTCAAGATAAAGTGGATTTGATATGACGAACTCATCTCTCACTAACTGCTTAATCTGACTATCTTCCAGGGGCTTTAATTCCATAATTGGTGTATCACCTTGCGAACTCGCAGAATCCCGAATTCCGTCAAGAGCATAATCACGAACAGTTACAATCACCTTGATCAATTGGTCGTCACGCTTACCTTGAAGGAGCTGTATGATATAATCAAAACGACTTACGCGATTGGCATCATCTACTAGGATAAGGAAGTTTCCAGGTTTCGAGAAGTAACCACGCAGATCCTCATAGAGGTCCTGACCTCGGTTGTAGATACATTGGATATTATAATCTGAGTGAGCATCCTTAAATCGCTTGCAGCATTCCAGGGCAAAACGAGATTTGCCTATGCCAGGCCGACCTGATACTATGACCAAGTCACTATTTTCTAGGATTTGAAGGATTTGCTCAATTTCTACCTCCCTAAAGCGAAATTTCGTGTTAAGGCGAGTAGCAAGTCTGTTTCTGTCGTAAGTTAAAATAAAATATTCAGGAGACATGATCTGTCCTGTATCTACTTCGATGCCAAGGAAGTCACGCGCTAGATGTGGGTATTTTTGGTAAAGATCCTGGGATATTTTGTCTATGCCAAAGATATTTATATTGATCTCATACCTCATGCACTCTTTTACAAGATCATCTACCTTTGGAAACGATAGCGTGGACGTGTGGCAAAAAATAATTTCCTCAATGAGCACCCCGGTTTTCACTAAATCCAAGCACTTATTGAGATCACCTTTGATCTTGCCGAAAACGCCAGTTTGCTGGGTTGTATATTCTGCTAATGCGTATTTTCCATTTGGAAGACTGAAAAATGTATCAGGTGTGCCTTTCTTTACTTTATCCGATCCCAGAACAGATCCAGGAGAATTAATCCATTCGTAACCCATCTTATATAGATATGAATCCATAAGCTTCTGGAACTTGCCGCCATCTAATTCTAGCAAGGCAGTTTGTATTTGATTGAGCTTAGTCATAATAGTCCATCATCTGATAATTCCGTGTGTATCCCACGTATCTTCTATCATAATATATCAATATTATTGGTGACTTCTTCCCAAATCAGTCTAGATTTAATTTCATCACAAAGCAGCCTGCACCCAGACTCGATCATGAGCTTCAAAGATGCTGCACGCTCCTGCTTATCGAGGATCTCATATTCTACCATCTGATCTAAAAGCCAAATAGTCCCATGCACCTTCCGTCCGGATAGCTCCAAAACCCGAGTTCTCAGTGAGAATCCCTCCCTCCGGCTTTTCGCGCCTTGGGACGCATCGCCATCTCAGGGGGCAGGTCAAATGTCTCCTGAATGATGGACGCGAGCTTGGGGCCGATCCCCCTGCAATCGCATAGGTAGGTATCCGGATTTTTGGCCTGCAGTGTGAGAAGGAACTTCTCAAGAAGGCTCTTTGACCTTGCGGGACCGATGCCGTTTCCAATCATCAGGGATAGCCCCACGGCTTTGCGCTCGCCCTCAGCAGTGCTGGGGCGAAAGCAGGACAGGTCCCCGCCCACCAGGATCTTGCGGACTCGAAGGAGCATCCGAGCGTAGGGATTATCCTTCAGCCTCCATACCCGGACATTGCAGCCTATGCAGTCGGCCTCGAAGTGTTCCACCATCTGAGCGTATTCGATGATCTTGTCTTCGGCCTTCCTGCCAAGAAAACCTCTTGAGTAGACCGTCCTGGCAATGGCAGAAGAGACATCTGCGTCCGCTCCCAGGACTATGATAATCAGAGGGTCTTGAAGCTCCCTGCCTATCAGGACCTGCTGATACAGGCGGCCCTGCGAACTGATGATAGAAGCTACATAGTCGCTATGGCAATCGCCTGTGAAGTCTTTGAGCTCGACGTTCAGAGTTTGACCATTCCATTGGAAACGCAGATCATGGGACAGTTTCTCGACCTTTCCCAACAGAAAGTGCTCGTCGAAGGCGATAGCTTTCTTGATGTGCCGGGCCCTGTGGCGGTGAGCTTCGTTGATATCGATAGATGCTAGGATGGGATAAGGTCGAGCCATAGGATAACTCTTTTTTCTTATTTTAAAAGTTTTCGATAGAATCATATCCAGGTTGTAGATGTCCACCATCGTCTCTCACACTTGCCCTATTCCCAAGACTTAAATAGCAAATCCGTCTCTAATGCCCCATTCACAATCGTGAACTGAGCTGACGCGCGCGCGTGGGCGGGCTGGAGGCGGGCATCCCTCAGCCCACCAGAAGCATTTTGCACCAGAACCGCCCATTAAGCCAAGGGAGATAAAATGTTGATCGCCTTGCCGGATGGCAGCAAAAAAGAGATCGCGGAAAAATGCGCCCGCATCGAAGACATACTCATGAAGCTGGGCATAAATCCAGTAGAGGTCATCGTGGCCAAGAACGGCAGGATTGTCTCTGAGGAGGAGACGGCCGGCGGCTCAGACGAGCTGAAGATAGTGCGGTTTGTGCACGGCGGTTAGAATGAATGACACTTGAAATGAAGCTTAATGATGCCGAAAAAAAGAGATACTCCCGCCAGATCCGCCTCTTTGGCGAGGACTGCCAGGAGAAGCTTAAAAGAACGAGCGTCTTCATAGCAGGAGCTGGCGGCCTGGGCTCCGTCGTCTCCCTCTACATGGCGGCAGCAGGCTTCGGAAAAATTCGCATTGTGGACTGCGACTCTGTGGAACTCTCCAACCTCAACCGGCAGATACTGCATTCCCATGCAGACGTGGGCCGGCCCAAGTCCCAGTCGGCTTATGAGACCTTAACCGGTTTGAACCCTGAGATCGAGGTGGAGGCGCTGGTGGAGACCATCACCGAGGACAACATCGGAGAGCTCCTGCAAGGCTCCCGCCTGATCATGGATGCCATGGACAACTTCCCGGTTCGATATCTTTTGAACCGGGCAGCCTTGCAAAGGAAGATCCCCCTCTTTCACGGGGCCATCAGCGGCTGCCAGGGACAGGCTACCACAATCATTCCCGGCAAAACTGCCTGCCTGCGTTGCATATTTCCCCGAGCCCCTCCTGCATCGATCTTTCCGGCTTTGGGCAGCACCTGCGGTGTGATCGGCTCTATTCAGGTGACTGAGGCAGTAAAGTATGTTACAGGCACTGGCAAGCTTCTGGAGAACCGTCTACTGCTCTGGGATGGGCTGAATTGCTGCCTGGACGAGATGGCCTATGAGTGCAATACTGCCTGCCTGGAGTGCTCGAAATAGAGGGCTCCTATGTTGAGTATTAATAGGAATAATAGCAAAGAGATGGAAGATATGAGCGAAGGCAAAAATGCGCTGTTGGTGATGGGCTGTCCGGAAGTGCCTGTGCAGATGAGCATGGTGATCTATCTCACCCATAAGCTAAAAAAATCCGGCTGGGATGTTACAGTAGCAGGCACTGATGCAGCAGTCAAGCTGCTCAAGGTTGCCGACCCGGAGAGCTACTATGTGCAAAAGACGGTCGATCTGGACGAGCTGATAGGAGATGTGGTGGAAAAGAAGGTTGACTTTGACGTATGCTTCGCCTTCATGCACAGCGATGCAGGCATGACCTACGGGGCAACATTCAGTGCCATCTCCAAGGCCAGGCTTTTTGCGGTGGTATTCGGCAAGAATGCCGAGGCTCTGGGGGAGAGCATTGACTATCCTGCTGAGAAGATCGTGGCCAAGGCAACCCACAATCCCAATCCCCTCAAGAACAAGATCGATAAGGTGGTTTTGTGAGCTGTGTAGAGCAGATGAAGTACAAGCTGTACCTGGAGCGCACCTCCTTCAAGGACGCCCGCGAGTACATCGAGAAGAACTCTGAGGAGGTCTACTACGTCAATCCCGGCTACAAGCTCTTTAAGGACTACTACATCATCGGCGTGCCGCCCGTGGCCATAGGCGTGCGGGGAACGGAGATGCTCTTCACATACGTCAAGCCCTGTCACGGCACTTTCGTCATGGGAATCGACTCTGAAGAGGAGATCGCCCGGCTGCGGGAGAATGAGGCGGAGAAGATCAAGAAGTCCTTGACGAAGGGCGGTGTGAAAGGTAAGGCCGATTTTGGACCGGCTCCCGCCAGCTTTGGCGAGATGTATAAGAAATAAACGTGGTTATAGCATGCGGATTATGGTTCTGGCGTTTGCAGGTTTCCGGGAGATTCTCGGAAAAGAGCGGGAGCTGCGCCTGTTAGAGGGTGCAACGGTAAAAGAGCTGCTTGAGGAGCTGGCCTTGGCCAATCCCAGATTCAAAGAAGCGGCCTTTGACGAATCCGGGGAGCTGCGTGATTATGTTTTGCTCATGGTCAACCGAAAGAGGATCGATCCCTTGCAGGACCTCTCAAGAACGCTGCAGGAAGGAGACGAGCTGGCCATATTTCCTCCCCTGGCAGGAGGCTGAAGCTCTTGATCGAGATCACCGAGGCGGAGATCTCCCTGGACGAGATGATAAGAAGGGCCCGGAGCAAGGATGCCGGAGCTATGGTCACATTCCTTGGCACAGTCAGGGATGACGGCATGGAGGGGCTGGAGGTGGAGGCTTTTCGGGAGGCTGCCCAGGCGGAGCTGGAAGCCATCCGGGAGGAGGCCATGAGCCGCTTCCACCTTATGGCAGCGGAGGTCGTGCACCGCACAGGCTCGCTGGCTGTTGGCGAGAGCATCGTGGCCATCGTCTGCTCGGCAGCACACAGGGAGGAGGCTTTCTCCGGCTGCAGATACATAATTGAGGAGCTAAAAAAAAGAGCGCCCCTCTGGAAGAAGGAGATGGGAGAGAAGGGCGAGCGCTGGGTGGGAAGGACGTGAGCGAGCGGGAAGATGGATTTGTAGTAGTATTTTGCACCGCCGGCCCGGGCGAGGCGGAGCCTTTGGCAAGCGCGCTGGTGGAGGAGCGGCTGGCCGCCTGCGTGAACATCTCGCCGGTTCGGTCCTGCTATTTCTGGGAGGGCAAGCTCAACTGCGACGAAGAGGTGCTCCTGATCATCAAGACGAAGAAGAGCCAGTTCGAGCCGCTCCAGAAGAGGATTCTAGAGCTGCACAGCTACGCCGTTCCCGAGATCATCGCTCTTCCCATAATCGAAGGCCATCAGCCTTACCTGGACTGGGTGGCTCAATCTGTCGGATAACGCTATATTATTGCAGAGCACTGCTGTCTGCATGGCCCGAGATCTGAATGAGAAAGACCTGCAAATTTTAATAAAGCTGGTTCCTGAGCTGGAAGTGCTGCAGAAGAAGGGAATTGAGATTGAGTACCTGAACATTCTGCCCCCTGTGGCCAATCACCACTCCAGGAGTGTGCAGGAGTTCGAGCAGCGCTTGAAAAAGCTCTCTGTCGAGGATATGCGCTATCTGGCCGACCTGGTTTTAGAAGGAACAGAGAGCTCCTGCTGCCTTCGTCCCGATTTTGCCGAGGTCTTCTTCACCGTGGCCGGTCAGAGGCTTTCCGAGAGTGTGGCCGATCAGCTCCGAGAGGCGTACGAGTCCGGTGAGGGGTGCGGGGGATAAAAAACATCTGCTGAAAATGCAATTGGAGCGTCCGTCAAGCTCTCGGGCGGGCCCGCTCGCCCGCTCGTGCGCATGCCTGTGCGTGGGGGTGGGACAGGTGGCAGGTCAAGACAGGGACGCCGCGGAGAGCTTCTCAGAACCTGGACTGGATGGCATCATATCACAATTCCATTGTATCCCGGCCAGGCCCCCATTCGTCCCCCTCCTCAAAGCCCTCGAGGATGACTTTGAGCTTATTGACCACGAAATCAATGACCGCCCGACCACGCAGATCTATACCTGATTCCTCATCGAGAAGCTCTTCATAGAACTCCTTGGTCACTTCCTCGTAGTCATCGTCCGTGTACTCTAAGTCATTACTATCCCTTATCTCTTCCTGCAGCATAGTTATAGCATCCTGCATGAGCGCGTAGTCTTTCTGCTCAGGGATACCCAGCTTTAGCTCAGTGAACCGGTTATCTAGTGCTTGCATTTGGTCGTAATAGTCGGCTCCCAAAGCATCGCCGATATCTTTCTTCATAGAAGCGATTTCAGCTTCATTCGCTGCATTTTGCTCCATTTTGCTCCATTTCCCCATCCTTTTTGCGGCACAATTTTCTTGATTTGGACGGCAGGCCATTTGGCGGCCTGCCGGTCTTCTCCAGAAAGTATCTGCAAAAGGTATCTATTTTGCAGATGGAACCATCTTGTAGATCTTTCCCGTCTCTCCTGAGGGTCCTCCCACTTCCGATGTCAAGACATAAAGCTCGCCCTCGTCGTCCTGACCAATGGAGCGAATGTACTCATTGATCCTTCCGCCTGGTCTGTCTGCCACACGGATCTCCTCCATCTTCCAGAGCCCTTCCCCGGCGGGATTGGCCATGTAAAGCTTGCCGTCTCCTTTGGCAAAGCTGCTGGACCAGTCTGCAAAGACATAGCTGCCGGCAAGCGGCATCAGAGCCTTGCCCTCGTATACGTAACCGCCTACAACCACGGTGCGATTATTATGATCGTACTCGATTACGGGCCCCAGGAGCGGCTCTCCTTTGCGGCCTATGTCGGGGCAGCTGGCAGGGGACTCTTTCGGGCTATTGGGATCGAAGCAGTGAGTTCCTTCTCTGAGATTCCAGCCATAGTTGCCTCCTTTGCTGATCAGGTCCACCTCTTCCCAGAGGTTCTGCCCGGCATCGGCTACAAAGAGACGGCCTGCAGAATCAAAGGAGATCCTGTAGGGATTTCTCAGGCCGTAAGCCCAGATCTCGGGCAGGAAGCCCTTTTCATTAACGAAGGGGTTATCGGCTGGAATGCCATATGCTGCGCTGGCGTTATTCACATTCACATCTATGCGCAGAATCTTGCCCAAGAGAATTGAGGTATTCTGGGCGTTGCCGCCGGTTACGTGTCCCATGCCGACATCGTTCGCGCCGCCGCCGTCGCCCAAAGGCAGATACAGATATCCATCCGGGCCGAAGGCGATGGTCCCTCCGTTGTGGTTCATTTGAGGCTTATCGATCTGGAGAAGAACCTTCTCCGAGTTCATGTCGATCAAGTTCCGGTCATCTTTCGAGACAAGGAACTCGGAGAGGTTATTGGTGCAGCTCCAGCCTTCCGGCGCACCTGACCGCAGCGGTGCGCTGTAATACACAAAGACGCGACCGTTCAGGGCGAAATCAGGATGAAATGCCAGGCCCAGAAGCCCTCGCTCATCATAGGTGGGCGAAAGTTTGACCATGCGATCGCTGATATTCAGGAAAGGCTTCTCTTGCAGCGTTCCATCCGCCGTTATCACCTTGACAAGTCCTATCTGGTCGACGACGAACATTCGCCCATCTTTGGTGCTGATAAATTCCATAGGTGCAGCAAAGCCCGAAGCGACCAATTTCAGCCCAACCACGGGCGCGCTTTGATTCGTCATACTATTACTAACATTCTTCATCTCTGTCGAGCCGGGGCCAGTGGCATTAACCTTTCCCGCATCTGTCTGCCCTGAGGCAACTATTACATAACCCACCATGGAGGGATGAATCGAGCATTGGTACTGGTACTTTCCGGGTTTTGAGAATGTAAAATTGAACAGGCCACCGGTGGCCATATTGCCCGATTTGAAGATTCCGTCTGAACTGGTTACCGTATGCTCCACAGGATCGTTGTTTACCCAGGTCACAATTGTTCCCGGGGATACCGTGATCGAACTTGGCTGAAATGAAAAATTCTTGATCTCGACAACATTTGTCTGCGGTGGCATTTTTTCCACGCAACCTGTTATGCCGGCTGTCAGTATCAGCAGCATTGCAATTAAAAATGATTTGTAATTTTTCATTCTAATCATTCCTTTTGTCATTTCAAAAGCTCTAGAGATTTACATTCTTATTGGATGCTCTTCAGATATATAACTTTTTGAAAGAACTATGTACACCCGAGCCGAGCGCCTATCATCAATCCCTGTAAATCGAGAGGCAGTTCTGCTAGAAAGAATGGACCGTTGTGGAGATTGGTGTCAATGCTCCGTCAGCTCGCCGGTGCCTGTGAAAACGACTACAGGATTGGAGTCGATGGGATCGGGAAATGAGGAAATCAGGAACTGTCCGCTGTAGACCTTTTTGCCTTTATGAAACTCGGCCAAGATGGGCTCGTTTATGGGAATGGGCCCGGATTTTTCGCGCTCTTTCATCATGACATATGGATCTAACTAAGCAGAGCAGCCCACCGGATTAGTTTGTGCTTCAGCCTTTGCATCGGCTCCCGCCTTATCCACATCAGCTTTTGCATGGGCCACCTTTTTCCCTACCTCGGCTTTCGCCTTCTCCACTTCAGCCTTTACATCGGCAAATCCTTTCTCTGCATCAGCTTTTGCATAAGCCAGCTTCTTCTCTATCTCGGTCTTTGCCTTCTCCAAAGTTTCATTTGTCATTTTTTGAATCCTCCTTTTGTACTTCTAATTTTAAATACGACTTCTTTGAATTTAAATTTTTTTAATGAAGCTGGCGGCAGCGGCAGTCGAGCTGCTCGGAGACAGTATCCCCGCATTCTTGCGAGGCGGGCCCGCCTGAGCGGCCAGGCGCTCGCCTGTGGCCTTATCTCGAATTAGGCTTCGATCTTTACGTTGTGCCTCTCAAAGAACTCTTTTAGCGCTTCCTCTACAACTTCACTTTGGGCACGCAGGCTGCTCTTTGTTTGTGCAGTATAAACCTTTAAAGTTTTGGCTATAGGTTCGGATAAGGTCAATGTAGTCTTGGGCATTAATCCCTATCGTACAGGACATTACATATATATAGATTATGACACATACCAATTTATGTACCAAAAGCTTTATATTTAAAAATATCGTATTAATACAATCGTAAAATAAGTTAAATTGGAGAATTTAAAATGCAAAATAAAAAAGATAAGAGGACAAAGGGTGTTGCGACGAAAGCAACCTCTGGTGTAGGGAAGACCGTGGCGTCTGGAAGCGCAGATGCAAAGAAAGGGGCAGCGGATTTGGGGAAGAAGGGAGCAAATGGAAAAGCAGATGCAAGGAAAGGTTGGAAAAAATAGGGACTGATAGAGCTTATGAAATAGAGTAAGCAGTATCGAGCTGATTTTGGCAGCGATTCAAAAGGCGGTCTTATGGGTGAGTTACAAAAGACCGCTAAAAATTGATTCATAATGTTTATCTTGAATTATACATTAGCAAAGATTTTACATTAACTATTCTGTTATTCATGTATTTCTCCAGGAACATCGGTCACCATCGTCGAGCATCAGCTTTAGCTTCCATATTACTAATATTTTTTATACTAATATTTGTCATCTTTGCAGCAGCAGATGTGCTCATAACGGAGATGTTGAATTTGCTGGGCTTAATGGTATACTTTCGAAAAGTAGCATTTGAAGCAGAATTAGCAGATCCATCTATACCTATGTCAAAGCTACTCAAAAAACAGGATTAATAGAGATTGATAGCATTAAGCCTCGATGGCAGAAATGCACCAACTATCAATCTCATATTTTTTTCAGTTATCTATTATCTCTAAGATGCTGGCTTTGTTGACCCTGCCTAAGCCTGGGCAAACACATCCACAACAACCACATTGCTGGGCTGGTTATTAACCACAAAGTAGAGCATATGTCTTCCAACCTGGTCGGCGTTGAAGTTCATGGTGTTATAACCTTGGTTGAACTGATAAGTCCAGTATTTCGAACTGGTTGTGTCGGTCTGGATCATCTCATAGAAACCTGCCGGTCCTTCAACAGGTGCGTAGGCGATTAGCTGCATCCATGTTCCGACCGGGCTTACCACATACTGTGTCCAGTTTGCTGCTCCTTGGACCCAGAGGTCGTTGGTCTTGGATGGCACAGTGGATGCATACTGGTTGTATGGCAACCCTACACCGGCACCGTAGTACACACGGGATGGTGTTTTCTGCGTTATATTGAACTTGATAGGATTGCTTATTATCCCACCTACGACAGGCGTACCGGCGGTTACATAATACTCTGTGAAGGGCGAGAACGTGGTGTAGCTATACGCTTGGCTGTAGAAGGAACCACCAGTAGTGTACCAGGGGAAGTTGGGGACTGGTGTATCGAGCCACTGCAACATGCCGGCCAGCCCCTCATCCGGATTTGCACGGCTGGAACTGACATATCCACCATTCAGATAGTCTTCTCCCCATGCGATACCAATTAGCAAGCACGCGGCGAATGCCGCCATACAAAGCAAAATTTTACTATATTTCATTTTTCGAATCCTCCTTTTGCGATTCCAACTCTTGATACGATGTCTTTAAATAAAAAGCTTTTGGTATCTATATCTTGAAGTACCATAATCTATATAAGCAAAGGGCCTCGTAAGTCAATATATAATGCCCAAAACTATCAAAAGTAGCTTGCGGACTAAATGCCAGGTGGTCGAAGAGGCATTAATAGTATTCTTCAAGAAGCGTGGCTTCAAAATAGAGGATACTAAGCAAAATAGTGGTACATAGGAGGGAGATTAAATTGAGCAACAATATATTAACCGAGAAAGATCTGGATATGGACGAGAAAAAGGTCTTTGGTCGAATCATAGATATGTGGAGCCTGGGAAGTGAAGAGGATCCCTATGCCCAGAGTACCGAGTCTGAAGTTATAAAATACTCCAAGACGGACGGACTTTCTGAGGAACAGATTTTGAGGGTCTTAAAAAAACTAGAGGAGAATAAACTGATCCACATAGATGAGGCGAACGGCGAAGCACATATCAAATATAACGTCGATGCTGTCCATATTGTAAAAGAGCTTCAGAAAACCGCACATGTGCATAGCAGGACAAAGTTCATACCACCTCATCATTGAGAATTGGATTAGTGTGTCTTTAGTTCTGGCCGACGGCGAGGATGCACTTGAGCCATCTCATCTCATCGAGGCCTGCACCCATACTTTGAATCCCTATTTTATGATTCTAGACTTAATATATATAATGTGGACTCAAAACTAAATTGAACCTATCCGAACCGACTGCCAAAAAAGGGGGCCTGGTCGAGAATTTTGTTCTCAATGCACTTGGCCATAGCAATGAATATAATTTTATATAATCAATCTCAATACGTAATCCTAGATTCCAAACGTGTGGAATGAGCCACCAAATATGAGCGATAGTGCCGCCAGGATGATGAATACTATTATTAGCCATTTGGCAATATCCATCGATATACCGGCACCACGTACTCCCAATACTCCAAGTATCAGAGCTATTACGAAGAATACTATAGCCAAATAGAGCAAGTCCGCCATTTCCGTAAACTCCATATATATTGATAATTAGTTATGCTTAATATTGTTTATTTCAGTGCATCAGCCATCTTTTTTTCTATGTCGGCTTTCGCCTTTTCAGCATCAGCTTTTGCATGTGCCAGTTTATTCTCGACATCAGCCTTTGCCTTCAGAGCGCCGGCCCTTATGTCAGCCTTTGCATAAGCTACCTTCTTCTCGGCCACATCCTGTCCGAAATTGGCCTTGATCTTCTCTACATCCGCATTTAAATCAGCTTTAGCATGTGCCATCTTGTTGCCTATGTCTGACATTGCTTTCTTTGTATCAGCTTTCGCCGCCTCTATACGATCATTTGCCATTTTTTAATTCCTCCATTTATTAATCTCAATTTAGTAGGCTGTTATTGCATAAAAAGATTTTGGTACCTAAATTTTCAGATACATAAGATATATAAACTCGAAGCCTCGTTATGGGTGCAATGCAAAAAACTACATTGACCTTATCCGAATCGGTGGCCAAAACTCTGAAGGTTTACACCGTAATGTCCAAAAGCAGCTTGCGGGGCCAGAGCCAGGTGGTTGAAGAGGCCCTAAGAGAGTTCTTCGAGAGGCACAATGTGTTGATCGAGGAGTAATCAGGTAAGCGAACTGGGGGGAGGCGCAAGCGATGGCTCAATGCTACGACCGGCATGTTGTGGTCGTGTACGCTCCGAAAATCAGAATTGCGCCGAGGAAATAAATGTAATGGTGGAGACGGATCAATCCTCTAAAATCCTCTCTGCCAAATACGCCCTGGCCTTCTCGGGATCACATGCCAGCTCATCAATTCTGTTCTCCGACATCTCCCAGAGCAGATCATCAATGGAAGTCTCGTCATCTCTCTTCTGCCACCAGGAGAGGCAGATATCAGCCGCCAGCGTACAGGCGTCCTCGTCCGTCAAATGGAGGGACGAACAGAACGCTTCGCCCACGCATGCACCCACCGGTGCTCTAGTACAAAGATCACAGGTCATTTCGGCTCCTTATTTCGATTTACTGAATTATAAATCATAATTAGCCTCAGCGATTTATAATCCTTTGGCAGCAATTGCGCTTCGCAGCTGTCTGCAGAGAATATCGCGCAGTCTTTCGTAATCTTCCACGGGAAAGCGGATGGATATGGATAAAGCAATTGCACACGATTGGGAGGCGTTCAATTCTATGGTGCCGCACTCTTCATCGATGTATTCTCTGGCATCGTGAGGGTGAGCGGTATATTGCCAGCCCCCATTTGCACCCGTTATTCTGGAGTACAGCCAGTTGTCGGCTTCAGGGCGGCTAATGGGATCAAGGCCCGATACAATGCGTGTTAAAAACGCTTCTGCATCTTCTGCGGCGAGAAACTCAATCCATATGATACCCGGCTTATTTTCTTGACAGGAATTGCAGGTAATGATGCCGCAGTTCCAGATGACTTGCAACAGCGGAGCTATCCCTTCGTCCACCTCAATCATCGTGTTTGATGCTGGATCGAGAACTACTGTCTGCTTGTGTTCAATCAAAATCCTCTAGTTCCTTTCCGTTCCCCACAGGTCTCAATATCTTTTGCATTAAGCTTTCGGAGAGGTAAAGCTCGCGAGCCGTCAAAAAGTTGGAAATCTGCAGGGCAGGATGTCGCCCCACATAGCCGATTTATGAATTTGATTCGGCTAAAACAGAACGATTAAATCAAATCGGATTAATATCTTCTAGGTGCCCTGGCAGGTCTGTGCTTCTGGTAGCACTCGCTGCAGTAAACCGGCCTGGATCCGTCCGGCTTGAAGGGGACCTGGGTTTGCTTGCCGCATTCTGAGCAAGTTACATCTGTCATCTCTCTGGGACCGCTGTTGTAGCCGCCACTGCTGTTGCCGCTGCTACCGCTATTTTCATATTTTCTCTCAAACATTTAATTCACGTACCTTTTGTATCGATTCAAAGAATCGAACCTGCTACAAAAAACATCTCAACAAATCTCTTTGGATCGACGAAAATGTAACGTTCTATAGACGATCATTCTAGGTGATATACCTGTTGGTCAAAATGACAAATCAATTGGCAAAAAAAAAGAGGCGGCAGATCATGAGGCATCTTCCTTGATGACCTTTCCCAGCCTGGTGATGCCCTCGAAGATTCGTTCATTATCTGAGTTGGAGAAGTTCAGCCTCATGGTGTTGCTCCCGCCTCCGTCTGCATAGAAGGCCAGACCGGGCACGAAGGCCACCTTTTCTTTTATAGCCCGGTGGAAGAGATCGAGAGACGACATGCCCTCCGGCAATGTCACCCAGAGGAACATTCCTCCCTCCGGTCTGGTGAAGCTGACGCCCTCTGGGAAGGTTTCCTGCATGGTCTGCACCATGAAATCCCTTTGCTCCTTGTAGGCTTTTCGGATCTTGGCGATGTGCCGTTCTATGTCGTTGTCCTTGAGATATTGATGGATAATTCTCTGACAGAGATAATTGGAGTGCAGGTCTGATGCCTGCTTGGCAATGATCAGCTTCTCCATGATCTCCTCGCAGGCACAGACCCATCCCAGCCGCACGCCTGGTGCGACGATCTTGGAGAAAGAGCCGAGCAAAACTGCACTCTCTCCCAGGAAATTTTTCATGGACGGCCTGTCCTCGCCCATGAACCTCAGATCGCCATAGGGATTGTCCTCTATGAAGACCGTGCTGCAGTCACTCAGCTTTTCCGCCACAGCTCTGAGTTTATTTTCGGAGTAGGTTATGCCCGTGGGATTCTGGAAGTTGGGGACGGAGTAGAACAGCTTGGCATCATCTTTCAAGAGCGCCTTCTCCAATGCCGCAGGATCGACTCCGTCCTCTTGCAGTGGTATGGAATGAAATTTGGGCTCGAAGAAGCCGAAAGACTGAATTGCAGCCAGATAGGTGGGCCGCTCCAGGATGACGCCGTCGCCTTTATTCAAGAATACCTTGCTCAGGAGATCGAGGCCCTGCTGAGAGCCATTGGTGATCAAGATCTCAGAGGCTTTTGTCTTCACTCCCCGCTTGGCATATCTCTCTGCGATCATCTCCCTGAGGGGAAGGTAACCTTCCGTTGTGCTGTACTGTAGTGCCGCCTCGCCGCATTCAGAGAGAACCTTCTGTGCTGCTTTGGCTACCTCTTGCACCGGAAAATATCTGGGGTTGGGAAGTCCGCCCGCAAAGGATATAATTTCGGGGTCCTCTGTCACCTTCAGAATCTCCCTCACGAACGATCTATGGACACAACCCATCCTATCTGCGAACAATCTGGTCATTTAATTTCCACATTCTCTGAACCTGCCTTAAGATAATGTTATATCCCCTTAGCGATTGAATTGCCATCCCATGCCAGGCAAAGTCTCGCACAGCTATGCTTTTCGCGGCTCGGAAAAACCGCTTATTGGAAAGACCATCGGAGATATGTTCCATGAAATAGCGGAAATATACCCTGATAATGATGCAATTGTATCCATCCACCAGGAGAAACGATACACCTATCGCGAGCTGCAAAAGGAGCTGGATCGCGCCGCGAAAGGTTTCATCGCCCTCGGCCTCAAGAAGGGCGACCGTCTGGCCATCTGGGCCACAAACTTAGCGGAATGGATCATCACCCAGTTCGCCACGGCCAAGGCGGGCATCATCATGGTGAACATCAACCCCGCCTACCGGACGCATGAGCTGGAGTATGCTCTGCGCCAGTCGGAGGCGCAGGCTCTGCTGCTCATCGATCGCTTCAAGAGCTCGGACTATGTGCAGATGCTTTACGAGGTCTGTCCTGAGGCCAGAACTGCCCAGCCGGGAAAGATCCACTCCGAGAAGCTGCCCTTCCTCCGGACGGCAGTGATGATCCGGGGCGAGAAGCAGCCGAGCATGTATTCCTGGGATGATGTGCTGAAGATGGGAGATGAGGTGCCTGATGAGATTTTGCAGGAGAGGGCAGAGAGCCTGGACTTTGATGATCCCATCAACATTCAATACACATCGGGCACGACCGGCTTCCCGAAGGGCGTGGTTCTCACCCACCACAACATTCTCAACAACGGCTACTTCATCGGCGAGTGCATGAAGTTCACAGATAAAGACCGGCTCTGCATACCTGTTCCTTTTTATCACTGCTTCGGCATGGTGCTCTCCAATTTGGCCTGCATGACGCACGGGGCGGCAATGGTGCTGCCTGCCGAATACTTCGATCCGGCGTCGGTTATGTCGGCCATAGAGAAAGAGCGCTGCACTGCCGTGCACGGCGTGCCCACCATGTTCATAGCCGAGCTTGAGCATCCCGATTTTTCTAAATATGACTTCTCAAGCCTACGTACTGGAATCATGGCCGGATCGCCCTGTCCCATTGAGTTCATGAAGAAGGTGAGCACCCTCATGAACATGCGAGAGGTTGTGATCACCTACGGCCAGACGGAGGCCTCGCCCGGCATCACGATGTCCTCTGCCGATGATTCCCTGGAGCAGAGGGTCTCGACCATCGGCAGGCCCATGCCGCATACCGAGATGAAGATCGTGGACCCCAAGACGGGCAAGATTGTTTCGCGCGGCGAAACCGGCGAGATATGCGCTCGCGGCTACATGATCATGCGCGGCTACTACAACAATCCGGTGGCCACAGACCAGTGTGTGGATAAGGTGGGGTGGCTGCACACCGGCGACCTGGGCACTCTGGATGAGGAGGATTACTGCAAAATTACCGGCCGGCTCAAGGATATGGTCATCCGGGGCGGAGAGAACATCTACCCGCGAGAGATTGAAGAGTTTTTATACACTCATCAGGCCATAAGCGATGTGCAGGTCATAGGTGTGCCCGACAAGAAGTACGGCGAGGAGATCATGGCCTGGATCAAGCTGAAGAAGGGGGCAACTGCCGGTGCTGAGGAGATTAAGGCCTTTTGCAAGGGAAGGATCGCGCACTTCAAAGTCCCCAGGTACATCAAGTTCGTGGATGACTTTCCCATGACCGTGAGCGGCAAGATTCAAAAGTTCAAGATGAGAGATGAGTCCATCAAGGAGCTGGGACTGGAGGAAGCGGCCGGGATGAAGACGGCTTGATTACACAACCAGCCCTTCCATCTCTCTTTGCAGCATCTTTAAGCGATTCATCATATCTATGCCTTTAGGAGTGGTCTTAAATAATCGCGGGGAGGGGCCCAGGCATTCAATGAGATCATTTTTCGTGAGAAGATGAAGATAGCCTTTGATGGTGGTGAAGTTGGTATTGGTTTGATAGACAATTTTGGTAACATTCTCACCATTGGCGCAAATCCTCAGAATCTCAAGGATGATCTGGTCTTTGCTTCTGCGCGCTCTAATCTTTCCATTCCCCCAGGATGCAGCCGGCTTTTTCTCTGGGCCGCTTGAGATGATGATCAATGCAGGCTAAGGCTTGCCTTCTCCTGGCATAGGCAAAGAATATGATATAGGCCAGGCCTGCTATTTCAGGTATCAGAACGCCTGGATTCTTCAGGCCGCAAAGAAGCATCTCCAGGTAGCTCATGGTGTCCAGCAGGGGGGCGCTGGGAAATGGCCCCAGGAACGGCCAGAGAAATGTCTTTGGCGAGTTCCACATAAAGTCCAGGGAGATGTGGATGAGCACGCCCCAGGTGAGGGAGAAGAGCCTGATGTCCCGAAAATAGATGGACAGGGCAGAGAGGAGCATCAGGAAGAGCAGCGTGTGGGCTACTATGCGGCCCATGTTGGGGCTGCCGAAGACGATCAGGCCCAGGGGCTTGTCGATGATATCGGGAAGCATGGAGCCCAGAGCCAGAAAGGGCAGGCTCACGCGGCTTAGGAGGCGAGCGGAGGCCAAAGCCAGGCCCACGTGGGCAAAGAGAAGCATTGGGCAGAGAATCGTTTTCCTGGGTATATAATTATTTTGCGGGACTATGAATTCGGACAGTTGCCGAATGAAACCATTAGTTCTGCGACATCCAAAACCCCGACGGCAGCCCTACGAGGGCGACTCCAGGTACGTCCTGAAGAGAAACCTGGGACGCCTGAAGGACAAAGGTCACAACTTCCTGGTGAGCCCGGAATGGATTCGGATCTGCCCGGCCTGCCGTCGTAGCATCGAGGCAGAGAGGGCCACCCGGCTGATGGCGCTGGGGAGGAGCAGAAAGAGCCCTTAGTGATATAGGATTCGGAGATTGCTTAAAATCGACGCGCTCTGGCCATTCATCATCCCGTCAAAGAGGTGAGCAGTTCTCACCGCTCCCGTTCTTTGACATTGGGCGAACTAAATGGCACAATCTAATCCTTAATAGACCACACCTTTAGCTTATCAAAGCTCACAAGTGCTTCGCCGTAGTCTTCTGAAGTCTCTGCTACGAGTCCTATTTTGCCTGAGCCCAAACTACTGTCATAAGCCTCGGCAACCTTTGCTCCATTTATATAGAATGTGAACTTGTCACCTTCTGCCAATATCTGGATGATGTTGGTAGACTCATCGTCGTAAATGGCATCAGATTTTGTCCAGTCGATAACATTAAACCACGATCCGTCCTTTTTCCCATCAAATTTGAAGTAACCATTACTCGATACGTCAAAGCGGTAGAAGTTATTGTCGTCAATAAACCTCAGAACAGCGCCATACTTGACTGGATCATGGCCCTTCGCTTTGGCAGCTTCAACTTCCATCACGAAATCCCCGAAATCTTCTGCTGCCTGAGAAGCATAAAAGTAGGCATTCTTCGGAATGATTTTTATGTAGTACCTGCCTCCATAATAAGTATAGCTCACATCCTCCGTAGTATAATTGGCCCAGCCGCTCTCACTATTGCTGAATTCGTCAGAATAGAGTATATCCCCGACAAGGAGCGAGCCGAAAGGCTGATAGGGTACAATAGACCAGACTTTTAGATTGTCAAAGCTGACGTGCGCGCCGCCATCGTCAGTCTGCCCGACAACTCCTATACGGCCTGTATCAAAGGTACCGTCAAAAGCATATGCTACCTTAAATCCATTTATATAAAATGTGAACCTGCCACCTTCAGCCACTACCTGAATGATGTTGGATGCGTCTACTGTCCGAATGATGCCGGATTTTGTCCAATCTTTGACTGCGAACCAAGATCCATCCTTTATGCCACTAAATTTGTATTCACCCTTGCTGGATATAGAAAATTTATAGAAATTATTCTCATCAATGTATCGAAAGACCAATCCATAATAGCTGGGATCTGGACCGCCGACTTTGGCTGCCTCAACCTCCATCACAAAGTCTGTGAAATTTTCATCTTTATGAGTCTCTAATGAATACGAGCTATCTGGGAAGACGGTAACATTATATCTGCCATCCTCATAGGCAAAGACCTCATCTTCTGTGCTGTACCTCGGCCATCCGCTCTTTGGATTAGAGAAGTCCTCAGAATAGAGGAGATCTTTGGCAGGCAACTGGCCTAAAGGCTGATCTTGAATCGCGCTCTTTGAAACCTGATGAGGTATTATTCTTCCGATGAGATATGCAGTATTTGTTTTCCTCTCCTCGGTGAAGAATGCGTTTACTGGATTACCTTCAGGCCAGTTGTCCACGAAACCAATAATATTCAGTGTGTAAATCTCATTGCCAATCTGGAAGTTCTGAGTCGGTTCAGTGATGGTCCACATTATCAGGTCGTCGCAGGGTGTGTCGCTCTTTTGAATGCTCTGGTCGCAAGCCCCACCGGTATTATCCGTGTTAAGAATACTTAGATCGAAATTAAACTGTGGATCAGGTGAGACCATAGGGTCCGTGAAGTGCAAGGCCACATTTAGGATCGCTTTTTCAGCGTCCGCGCCAGAATCTGTTGGCCAGTTAAAGTGAGTTAGTTTGCCTAAACAGAAATCTTGCTCTATGTCCGCCGTGATCATTTTAGATGCATCAAATCTAAGCCCACTATTTTCTTCTACTTCATTCGCCCCCCAGCGAATCTCTTGGGAGCCAAGTCCAGTTGTATGCTCAACCTCGTCTGCGTATGTCCATACTCCGGAGGCTTCGCAGATCATCGATGTGTAATTCTGCGCGACATTCTCTCCAATCGGATAGGTAGTGGTGAAGTCTGTGGACTTATCTCGACCTTCAAATAACCCGCCTTCTCCGTTAGTCTTTACAAGATACTCCCCATTAGGATCTTTAAAAATATGCTGTGCAACGTATTTAAATGATGCACTCTTGAGGACTTTATCCAGATCAAAGATACCCTGAGTATTTTCATATCCAGAAATGACTCGTTGAAATATTTGAGGGGATAAGTGAGCTGCCATGGAGTTATAGAGCTGAGCTGAATCTATAATTTTGCCCTTCATCATCAGTTCACTGACTTTAGCCCATTTGCCCACGCCGCCGCCACGAGCTGCATGTAAAACTGCTGGTGTTACTGCGCTCGCTATATGACCTACTCCATATAAAATCGACGATTCTCCTGCATTAAGGACCGCGTTTGTTAAGACGTTAGACCAACTAATTTTCCCTTTCTCAGCGAATTCATTGCCTGCATCCAATGCTGTAAAAGCTACTGTAGACAATGCCGTATTGCTAAGGATTTTTGCTCCTGTGAGCCCTAGTTTTGCGCCAATTGCGCCAGGGGCTGTAAAGCCGTATGTCAAGCCTAAAAATGCTCCACCCACTGCACCTTTGCCAGCATTCTTGCACACATCGTTCCAATCAATCGATTTCTTTTCTTTCCATTGTTCCCAGGCAGTTGCTCCGCCGCATATTACCCCTCCTGCTACCGCCCCTACTAAGGCAAGATGAAAGGGACTATGTGGCTCCTGCATTGTATAATTGCCGAAGCTTGCTTCAAATCTGGTTTCTGTAGGAATCCATATCTTGCCATCCTTTGTCAAGTTGTTTGACCAACCACTGGCAGTGTAGTTGAATGTGTCATTGAAAGGGGTTCGGACTTTGACATTTGTAGTCAGATTCCCATTTAAATCCTCATAATAGTATTCATATCTCTCATACACTCCCATTGGCAGAATGCCGGAAATGGACTGCTGAGCACCATTTTCGCTAAAACTCAATTCATACGTCAAATTATATATTCCATGATCCGGGCCTCTATTCTCAATCTGGAACACACAGAGGGAGGACGAATTGTTCTTTAGGTCCTCCAGATAGATTTCGCTCGGAGTAATAATGATTTCATCCCCCAATGGCGAATGCAGCATTATCTTTGTTTCTTTTCGATCTTGAGCAAAGTTTGTGAGATTAATCATCAGATAAAATCTATCTGTGGTATTTGCCCAGAAGCTGGTATTTTCGAAGAGTCCAGGCGGGCAGACCGGAACCGTTGGGAAGGGCATCAGATACAATGTGCCATTTTCCATTCCGCCCTTATATGTCCCTATAGTGGCAGTCAGACCATTTTTGCTTATGAATTCGCCTGCAGGTTTAATGGAGCTGTTCTCTCTGGCGATTTCCATGCCGGTGGAGTTATCTTGCACCAGAATATTATAGTTTTGGCAAGTCAGATTGAAGAAGGTAGTATATGCCGTTCTTGGCGTTAGATTTGCTCTTCCCTGCTCAGATATCTCGCAATTAACCTTTATAATCAGGTTGTTATCCAAAACCTCTGTTCCAGCTATGCTAAAAGACGGCATTGAATTATTAAAAACTGCTATTAGAATTACTGAGAGGGAATCGTCCGAAAGCTGCTCTGGTAATATTTTGATGTCTTCTGGGTGGGCTGAATTTATTAGAGATAAATTATCCAAAAGTGCAGTATTATTCATCTCTTCTGAATCGTCCGATGCATAACAGATGGCCATAGCAATAAAAAAAATTCCAACAAATAATGAAACCAAGGTCTTTTTATTCATCTTATCCGCTCCTAATGCATTAGGTTTTCGTTCCATGACCTTATGCATGCTTGGCGCCAAGCTCTTTCCTCGATGATCATCTTGCCATTTGACTAATCATCTTTTGTCATTACATCTTCTACATTAAGAATTTTTCTGAGGGATTCAACTCCGTTTTCAAGTATGCACAAAAAGTGCAGGTGGCAAGATCCACCCAGATCGGATATCAAGTCCTTCTGCAAGAGTCCGAGTCGTAAGATCGGCGAGAAGCGCGCATAAAGATCGCTTGCGCTGCGCGCATGTCTGTGTCCGCGCAGGCAAGCCTGCGAACGGACCGAAAGTCGAATCTGATACTTTCGAAAGCAGGATTTCGATGTGAATATCCATGAGCACCAAGTCGCATCTCTAACTCCCTTCCGCCAGGGCAGGCAGGCGGCGAGCTTTGCGACATAGGCAAGAGCATCGAGGCGGCGATTATGCCAGGTGGTTTATGGTAAACGTTTAAATACAATGCATCTATTCATGCATTCAAACTGAATAAAAAAGGCTTAAGCATATGTCAAGACCGCTTCGATTGGGTATAACGCTGACAGCGGAAGATGCTGCTGTGTTCTGGCAGAGCGAAGCTTCCTATGCCGTCACCCCTCAACAAAAGAGACGGCTTGCAGAGGCTAAAGATGTTTATAAATCTCATCCCATCAAGTTCTGATGAATCCTGCCATTCGATGGTATGAGATCAATGTCGAGGCGTTGAATAGCAGCCTCGACATCAGTGATTTTCATTGCAGCAATTCAGATTTAAACGATTTTATAAAGAACGATGCCCTGCGTGAGCAGAGATGTTTGTTAAGCAGAACCTACTTGTTCTCTTATGAAGGTATTGTTGTTGGTCTTGTAACGTTGAGCGCTGACTCAGTTGCCGCACCCTACTTGAAGAGTGTGGATGTGGTGAAGAGAAGAAGCAAAGAAAGTCCCGCTTATCGATTTCTTCCATGTGTTTTGATAGGCCGCCTGGCAGTAGCCGAGGAATGCGAGCGCAAGGGCTTTGGGACGCATATTCTCAAATGGGCGGTTGGACTCGTAACCAGCATAATATGCGAATCTGTAGGATGCAGGTATTTAACGGTAGATCCAAAGCCCGGTTCTCTCGATCTCTATTTGAAGTCGGGCTTGGGTTTTACTCTGATGGAAGCTCCGAAAGTAAGCGAGAAAGTAACACGTTATTATATAAACTTATATAAATTGATGAATGAATAGTCTGGACGCCTCATGAATCTCGAAAACCTATTGGATGCCTCAGGGAACATCGCGATAGAGGTGATCAATACCTCCCCAACCAGGGAACATACGAATATTTATAGCTGAGTTGTACCCATTTATCTCTGGAGGTTTTTCATGAAAATTATTCTGACAATCATCGCTTTTATTTCCCTGCTATGTCTCCCTGTTGTCTTTGCAGAGGATGTAAGCGTTGATCAGCTCAAGCAGATGATGACGCTATCCGCAGACAATCTCACCAGCTATACTTATTCCCGTTCTGCAGAAAGCACTATCATCTACAGCAATGAATCGCTGCAAGACAAATTCGCTGCAATCAAGGCCACGAAAGGAAAAGTGAACCTGACTGCGAAATCAGGCTGGTGGAGCCATCAGCTTACGGATATTGGAGATGGGCAAGTCCTCTCCTGGCAAGGATACTTCTTAAACGGCACTGAGTTCTGGAAGGAAGGAGATAACTGGACCCAATTTAACATCACCGATCCGGATGCCCTCATGGCGGACTATAACGAGCTTCCAGGCCAGACGGGGCTCTTAAACTACAGCGACCTGTTGATCACAGCTACAGAGAAGATTGACGGTGAGGACTGCTACAAGCTGGCCGGAGAGCCAATACCATTGATCGAGAAGACCATTTTAGGCATGCAGATCTTTGCCTCCTACCTGTCTTCGCCCTTCCAACTGCCTGAGGAATTCGACAACAAGAGCTTTGACTTCGACAGCACATCAATTCTCGGCAATAGCAATGTCTCAATCACAGCCTGGATTTCCAAACAGACCTCTCTTTTGAGAAGAATTGAGATTGATTCCAGCTTGATCCTCACACCCTCGATTCTCAGGATAGAGGAGCAAAACTTTACCATACAATCGACTCTGCAGGAAACGACTGATTACGGCAATTTTGGCGAGCCTGTGCAAATAGTGCTTCCTGAAGGGAGCCGAAATCAATCGTTCCGCACGAAGGGAGCTGACTGGAGATGGGCAATCTTCGGCCTGGTGGAGCCATAAGAGGTGATAAAAAATGAAATTCGCCAAGAATATTCTGTCAGGCCTCTGTATCCTGGCATTTCTGTCCTCGGGCTTGCTGACGGCTATGGCACAAGATTCTGCCGATCAGGCGCGCTCCTACTGTGTGAGGTCAGGCTATCTCTACAGCACATCTCCCGGAATTAATGATGGTCAGGGAATCTGCATGTTCCCGGATAAGAGCTGGTGTGATGTACAGGCATTTTTCCAGGGAGATTGCAGCCGGAGCCTTTCGCCTAATATCTTGCCGAGCTACGTCTCCCAATCCGAGAGCATGTGGTCTGAATCAGCCGAAACGATCTGTCGGAGCAGTGGAGGCAGTCTAAGGAGCGTTCATACGCCCTATGGCGATATTACAGTGTGCGCGTTTCCTGATGGAAGAACCTGCGATTTGTTATCTCTGGCGGTGGGAAGATGCGGCGGAGACAACTGGCTGACATATGCCCGGTCCTGGCTTGATGCACCATAACTTATGCTATTGATATTTAAGGCTCGAGGGTAATATTAAGCCGTAATGAGAAAGATCATCAAGATCGACCAGTCGCTCTGCAACGGTTGTGGCGAGTGCATCACCGCCTGCGCTGAAGGTGCCATCGAGTTGAAGGACGGAAAAGCTCGTGTGGTGAGCGACAGCTTCTGCGACGGCCTGGGCGCCTGCCTGGCCGTCTGTCCGCAGGGAGCCTTGACCATTGAGGTGCGCGAGGCTTTGCAGTTTGATGAGAAGGCGGCCAAAGAGCACAAGAGAAGTGCGGATGCTGTCGTCACGCCCTGCACTGCTCCGATTACCCTAAAGCAGGATGCAAATGAGCTGTGCGGCTGGCCCATCCAGATGAGGCTGGTGCGTCCTTGGGCTCCTTACCTTAAGGGCGCCAGCTTGCTCGTGGCCGGGGACTGCACCGCTTTTGCTTATCCCACCATGCAACAGGACTTCATCAAAGGTCGCGTGGCCCTGGTGGGATGCCCCAAGCTGGATGAGACCGGGCCCTTTGTGGACAAACTCAGCGAGATCCTCAAGGCCAATGAGATCCTGGACATTGCCGTGCTGCACATGATCGTCCCCTGCTGCGCCCAGCTTGAGGCCCTGGTAGCGGAGGCTGCGTTGCGATCGGGAAAGGACGTGCCGCAAAAATGCTATGTGGTGGGAATAGACGGCAAACTGCAAACTGATTCCGGGATAGCAAATCCTAAATAGCTGAATTTGGATAGATCAAAATCAAATGGAAAAGTTTATACTGTTAAAGGGAGATAGTCATACCCATGGATTTCAGCCGTCGCTTTGACATGGCAGCAGGAGCCCTGGTATTCCTGGTATTTCTTGCCACCGTGTACCTGACCAAGGATTTCCTTACCACCATTTTATTGAGCATAGTCCTGATATTTCTTCTCAAGCCGCTTTATGCCGCGTTCTTTCGTCTGACCCGGCAAAGGCAGATCTCCTCTTTTTTCTCCATATTGATTGTCTTCATCTTCATTCTGGCCATATTGCTCGGCATCACCACTGTGCTCCTGGTGGAGATATCCAATCTGGAAAAATCCGGAGCCCTATCCGGCCTCCAGTTCACCGCCATAACCGAGGATATCGACATATGGGCCAAGAGCGCCCTTCCTGTCTGGGTTTATAATTACGTAAATGTCATTATTCTTAAAAATGTACAGGAGATAAGCGACATTCCCGTGGCCATCGCCACCTGGCTCTTTCCCATTGTACAGCGAGAGCTAACTTCATTTGCCTCCAACCTTCCTGTGCTATTTGCTCAGTTGATAGTAGTAGTATTCTTCACGTACTACATTCTCATAGACGGCAAAGATTTCATGGCCAGGGCGGTAGACCTGATTCCCAAGCAGAAGCGAGGAATTGTAGTAAATTTTTTGCACGAGCTAAACAGCATCTATAACACTCTTTTTACTGTCTACTTCACCACATCCATGCTAAGCGGAGTCCTGGCGGCCATCGGCTTTAGCATGTTGGGCGTGCCCTATCCCTATTTGCTGGGAGCCGTTGTGGGCGTCTTTACGCTCATCCCCATGCTTGGGCCGCCCTTCGTATTCATTCCATTGTCTCTCTATTATCTGTTCCAGGGGGATATGATCCGTTTTCTGATTGTACTGGTATTCGGAACGGTGGTGCTCATGGTGATACCGGAGAATGTAATCCGCCCCCATCTGGCCATGAAGAGCGCCAGGATTCACCCCATAATTACACTGCTCGCCTACACCGCCCCCATATTCGTGGTGGGGATCATCGGCGTGATCATCGGCCCCACACTATACGGATTTCTCCTGGCGGCCTACCGGGCGGCCATAAATAACCGGGAGTCTTAACGAATTGCAGACTTGACGAATGGAAAGCTTTATCTCTTTTTATAGGCCACTAGTTTAGTTCAGTTCCATGGAGCTTTAAAGATGGGCGTAGAAAATGGCTTGGAGAAGTGTGGTGCTATTGATGTTGCAGAGCTGCTGCTGACTGCAGATATTTATAACCGCAAAGAAAATTTGACTGAAGATGACCTGCCCCCCAATATTCGCAAGCATTACTTCGATATGCAGACCAAGAGCGTCAAAAGGCCGATTTATGTAACCAGTGCCGATGCGCAGAAGATCTATGGCATCGAGAATGTCAAAGCGGTCATAAAAGATCTTACGTTTGTGGCTCTTGAGGAGTTTGGCTCCCAGCTCCGGCTGACCGTATTCGATGTGGCGGCCAAGTGGTTCGCCAATCAAAAGGATCTGGCCAGGATCAAATCGAATCCCACATTGGCCTACTTCTTTGAGAACTATGACTCCCTCGGTGTGAGTTATGCCCAGGCCAAAATTGCCAATAAGCCTCTTTCCGCTGATCGTGAGTGGATCGACGCTCGCATAAAGGAGCTTTGCAAGGATTCCAAGGAGGCGGAAGAGCTTCTCAAGCTGGCCTACATCAAGGCCCCCGAGGATGTGAGGGACAGCATTGCCGGCCTGATTCTGACCGCGGAGCAGAAGTCTGAGATAGAGAAGATGGGCAAGGCTCTGAAAAACCGGCAATATCTGCGAGAGATCGGTCTTTATGAGATCGGCAAGCTTCTTTTTGTCGGCCCGCCGGGAACCGGCAAGACCACCACTGCTCGCGCTCTTTCCAGCTGGTTTTCCCTTCCAATTGTAGAGGTTCGCCTCTCCATGATCACCAGCCAGTATTTGGGCGAGACCTCCAAGAACATAGATAAGGTCTTTGAGCTGGCCAAGAGGCTGTCCCCCTGCATACTGCTCATCGATGAGTTCGACTTCGTGGCCAAGACCAGGACCTCGGATGAGCATGGAGCCATGAAAAGGGCCGTCAACACGCTCCTAAAAGCCATAGATGAGATCAGCCTGGTGGAGCATGGCGTTTTGCTCCTGGCGGCCACCAATCACCCTCAACTGCTGGACTATGCCGCCTGGAGAAGATTCGACAAGGTATTGAACTTCCCCCTGCCCGACGAGGAGATGAGGCGCATGATCCTGGACAAGGTACTGTCTCGTATTGATGCCGAAGTGGATACGACCGCGCTCGCAGAAATGACGGAGGGCTACTCCGGCTCCGATCTTAGGCTGGTGATCAGAGAAGCCGTGCTCAATGCCCTATTAGAGGATCGAAGACATCTGGACCAGGAAGATCTGAAGAGGTCTGTAGAGGAGTTCCGGCGCAGGATCTCCGACTACAAGCGGAGCATCACTGCATGAAGGTTACTCTCCTGGGTACGGGCGACGCCATAGGCACACCTAAGATAGGATGCAAGTGTCCGGCCTGCATGGATGCTCTTCGCGGGGGCAGAAGCCGCAGGATGAGGTTTTCCATTCTTATCGAGTCGGATGAGGAAGACGGCCGGGTTTTGGTAGACAGCAGCCCGGACCTGCGCTGGCAACTGTTGAAGAAGGACATCTCCAGCGTGGACGGCGTGATATGGACGCACGCCCATTATGATCACTATGCCGGCTTTGGGGATTTTCACCGGGTGCAAAGCCATGTGGATGTCTATGCTCTGAAGAACACCATGAATTATATCCTCAACTATCTTTATTTCCTCAATCCAGTGCGCCATGATGCAGTAGCCTGTCAGCCCTTCGATATTGCTGGAATGGAGTTCACCCTCTTTCCCGTCAACCACCCGCCCACGGAAACGGTGGGCGTGCGGATAGACGACGGCAACCACGTGGTGGTGATCACCAGTGACACCAAGATGGAGATTGCCGAGGAAAGCCTGGAGCTGATGAGGGATGCTGATTTGATGCTGGCGGATGCCATAACCCCGCCGGGCTACACCATCAGCAAGCACATGACTGCGGATGAGGCCGTAGCTTTGGGAGAGCGCTTGGGCGCGAAGAGGCTGCTGCTCACCCACCTGAGCCACCTTTATCCGCCTCACGAGATGGCCCTCAAGAAATGGCCGCTGGGCCACGACATGATGGAGATAGTGCTGTAAGAATCTTTGCAATACTATTCTTCCGCTGAAATATAGCGATAAAGACATATACAAAGAGCTATGAACTCACAAAAGATGAAGAGGCTTACGGCTTATGTCTCGGGTAGTGTTCAGAAGACTGGATATAGAGCAAAAGTCGCCGATTTTGCCAGAATGCTGGGACTAAAAGGAACTGTGGAGAACCTTGATGACAGCCGGGTGAAAATATTGGCCGAAGGCAATGAGGATAAGCTGAAGTGGTTTGAAGAAGCTATTAATATTAATGATAATCTGACACAAGTCTCCTCTATCGAAAGAGAATATTCAGAGCCGAAGGGTGATTTCAGCAGGTTCTACAAGCTTGTCGAGAAGGGCGAGACAGATTCTCGGCTGGATACTGCCGCGTCCCATCTAAATAATCTCATTGGGGCAGTGAATAATTTGAATGATAATCTCGGCAGAAAGATGGATGTTATGATCGATCTGCAAAGAGAGACCCTCAATGCCCAGGAAAACCTGCTGGAAGAGGTTCAGGAGTCCAGAAAAGATCTGAAGGGATATCTTGAACAGAGGTTTGAAAAGCTGGAATCAGAAGTAACTGAGATGCGAGCTGCTCTGAGAGAAAAAGGGATTATATAGACCAGATCAACTTTTGCTTCCTCGGCCTTACTTCTGGGCAGAAGCTCGTTGCCTATCTCCCAGAACACCAAAAAGATCCTCATCATTGCCTTCTTCGCGACCAACGCGACTTCGCGTGAGATCCAGGGCATCACGCGAAGCCGCGAAGTTCTGATGAGGAAAGGACAATTAATTCTTGCCGCACTTAACATAGTAACCTGGGGTAAGCTGCTGGAAATGGCGAAGAGCTAAATATGTTTTGATTCTTACTGGGAAGATGTCTATGAGAATAATAATTATCTTAATCATTCTAATGCTTCAGCCGCTTGCTGTAACGGCTGCCTCTGAAACATCCGGCGTTCTGGAGAAGGATGCGGAAAATGGATTGGCAGCAATCGCTCCTAATGATTTTAACACCACCCTGAATTATAGTTATGAGGAAATTGACCGTCATGCCTTGAATGCGCCGTCCACCGTCGAGGCTTCAGTGGAAAGCCTGGCTGCCTATCTGGTAGAGCCGGCAAAAAATGATCGCGAGAAGGCCAGAGCCATATTCCGGTGGATTACAGAGAACATCGACTACAACGTTGAGGTTTTTTTCAAGGGAGGCTCTGGGGCCACGTACTCCGAGGATGTTTTAAAGAGCAGAAAATCGGTCTGCTACGGCTATTCCGATCTCTTCCTCTCTATGGCCCGGGAAGCGGGCCTGCAGGCCGAGATGATCAGAGGCTACGGAAAGGGGTACGGCTACATGCCTGGCACGAACTTCAGCGGCCCCTCCAATCATGCCTGGAACGGCGTTATGATAAACGGGTCCTGGTATCTGATGGACTCCACCTGGGGGGCGGGGTATGTGAGCGGGGACGGCAGGTACGTGCGCCGGTTCGATGATCACTATTTTATGGCGCCGCCCTCTCAGTTCATCTATGACCACTTCCCAGAGGAGGCCCGCTGGCAGCTTCTCGATGAGCCAGTCTCAAAGGAGGAGTTTGAGCGGCTTGTCTATTTGGAACCGGAATTTTTTAACCTGGGCCTGAAGCTTGGCCAGAGAAATGGAACGATTGGCGCGGATAAGCAGATCAATGTCTCCATCAAGGCTCCTGCGGATGTGCTGATGATGGCGGAGCTGGAGCATGCGGACGGCGCGGCTGCTGGGGATGGCCGCACATTTTGCCAGAGAGAGGGAGAGAGGTATGATATTTATGTACAGTTTCCTGCGGCGGGAAGCTATATTCTGAAGGCGTATGCCAGGCAGAAGGACGGGCCGGGCGAGTACAACTCCGTTTTTAAATACCGGATCAATGCTGCTTCCGGTGGGGGCGCCGGCTTTCCCATGGCTTTCGGAAAGTTTGGCGAGGTGGGGGCCTATCTCTACGGGCCGCTGGAGGGCAGGCTGAGGGCAGGGGAGAGCTACCTGTTCCGGATCAGGGTTCCTGGAGCCCAAGAGGTGGCTGTGGTGTGCGGAGACGAATGGACAAGTCTTGCGTCGCGAGGGGATCTGTTTGAAGGGAATGCGACTGCAAAGAAGGGCGATGTGGGAGTGTATGCGAATTTTGGGGGAAAGGGGTGGGAGGGGCTGGTGAGATATGAGGGGGAATAAATCGGAAACAAGGACCTGAAATCAAACTTGGCGATGTGAAATGAAACTCTGGCGATATAAAGAACGCGAAATCCACCCCCTCCCAAGGGCAGGCTTCTCTGCAGCTTCTTCGTTTTTGTTCCCATCATGATCCTCTAGCATCAGAGCGCGTTTTATGGGATTTTTCGCTTCATTAGCCAAAGTTGTATCATATCGGCCGGAAGGCCAAGGACTTCCCGTTACGTCCTTCACAATCCAATAAATTAAGGCTCTTCGCTATTTCAGGTGGCTAACCAAAGGTTACTTTGGTTTTTTCCGTTGTTAGTTAGTCGCTCCGTGCGTACTCTGTGAACTCTGTGTCTCTGTGGTTGAAACGTCGTTAGCTACTGGTTATAACCAATGGCTGACGATACTACCACCACAGAGACACAAAGCGCACGGAGGACTCACTGGATGTATTCGCCGACTCATTTTTGACCCCCCTATATTTGGAAAAGCCGATTCGTTTTTGACCCCCCCCTAAGAAGGAAAGCCTCCTCTCACCAAGTATGCTGAGAGGTGGGCACTAAGGTGAAAACGATGGCAGATATACGTAGAATCGTCGATTTGTACGAACTCTATGGTTCCTACAAGAAAGTAGCCCGCGAACTGAGCATATCCCCGAATACCGCGAAAAAATACTTACGTCGGATCAAGGATTTACAGGATGGAGAAGCTGAAGAGATCCTGCCGAAGAACCGAAAGATCATCCAGCCCTCGCGCGTCCTAACAGAGACCGTCCGCCAGAAGATCCACAAGTATCTTGAGTCGAACCTTGAACAACCCCGAAAACAGCGACTCACTGCCAAACGAATCTGGGAGCTGCTCGTCACGGACGGCCATAAAATCGGATACACCAGCGTCAAAGATGAAGTTGTCCGCTGGAAACGTACCAACAGCCCACGAGAGGTGTATATCCTCCAGGAGCCGCGCGTTGGTCAGCGTGCTGAATTCGATTGGGGTGAAGTCGTTCTTTGCATAGAAGGGATCAGGTCAAAATTCTATCTAGCCGTGTTTGTATTGCCCTTCTCCCTCTATCGGTTTGCCCGACTCTATCCTCGGTCGACCCGGCTGGAGGTGATCCAAGCCCACATCGAATTTTTCCATGAGATCGGCGCGGTTCCTGAAACAATCTTCTATGACCGGATGAGTGTGGTGTATGATTCGCAGAAACAAAAATTGAACGAGAAGTTTCTGGAGTA
>JAPKYA010000122.1 GCA_026394565.1 Methanothrix sp. | reverse complement strand
ATTATGTGCCTCAATATAAGTAGGCGCATAAAGTATAAAAACCTGTCGGTAAGCAGGGCTAATGGGGGTTATTTTTCAAAATAAGGGCTCTAAAATTGAGATCGATCAGGTAATGCTCCTACTTGATCCGGGAGGTTAGGTATCAGACACCCATCCGGAATCAGCCAGTGCACCTCACCCACCTGGATACATTCCTTCCTGGGTATTAAATTTGGCAGATAGTGCTGACAAAGTATACCATGCGGGCGATTTTGATTCCAGAGCTGATTATCTAGAAGTGAAAAGACTATTCGGCAAGAAACTATTCGCTGTGAGCGGAAATAACGACAGATCCTCTCCGGATAATTGGCCTGTAAGTGAGGGCTTAAAAGAGTTTTATGTCGATACCGTGATCCAACAGCACAATTACCGTATTGGCCTGATACACGGGGATCAATTCGATGTCAATGGTTCAAAAGTGTCGATAGAAAACGCAAAAATATACGCAAGTGAAAAATCGCTTAATGCTCTTATCTTTGGACATATCCATTATCCTCTAATTGTTAATGGGAAACGGATGCTAATCTGTCCCGGAAGCCCTGTTGGACCTAGAAACGGAGACAATTTCACTGTGGCCTTGCTAGATATCGAAAGAGGCATTGCCCGCGCCGAGATCATTAACTATAAAAACTACAACCGTCAAATATCCGCTATAAATTAACCGCCTAAAGCCAGAAATACTGTAATAAGCAAAGATGACCCGAATAATCGCTCTATCCGATACCCACCTGCAAGATGGGGTGCTTCCTCCCGCCTTAGCTGCGCTTGCCAGCAAAGCGGACATCATCCTTCATTGCGGCGATTTCATCTCCATGAAGTGTCACGCCTCTCTGGCAGCCCTGGGCTGGCTGGAGGCCGTGCATGGGAACTCAGACTGCGCCGAGCTGAAGATGCTTTTACCGCAGCGAAAGGTGATCGAGGTAGAGGGGGTCAGAATCGGCCTGGTGCACATGGCCTCGCACGGCTCAGACCTGGTGGGGGCGGAGATGATGGCAAGGGAGATGGATGTGCAGGTGCTGGTCTTCGGGCACATTCACCGACCTCTCATTGAAAAGGGCAAGCGTCTTCTCATCTGTCCGGGCAGCACCACGCTTCCCCGCATGTCTGCGCCTTGTGTGGCCGAGCTGGAGATCGTTGACGGCAATGTGCGGGGTAATATCATTCCTGTAGGAAGCCCCGCCTGCAATTATCTCAAGTTCGCCGGGGAGCTGGCGAGGAAGGGGTAGAATCTCGTCCCGTGCTTTCTGGCGGGACACACAGGCATGATCTCAACCTGTTCGGTTCCTCTTTGTATCGAGTGGGTAATAGAAAAATAGAGTCCTATGTGAGTCCTCCTTGCGCTCTGTGTGGTACGAAATTTCTCTCAAAGACGGCCTCAGCACCTTCGTCCACATAGGGTTCACCTGTCTTCAGCGTTCTGTAGATATCCATCAACATTCGATGAGCTAGGGCAACTAAGGCTCTCTTCTTGCCCTTTCGTTTGGCGATATTATTGTAATAAGCGCTGTATGCTGAACCTTTTTTTTTGGAAGCCGACCAGGCAGCTTCGCAAAGGGTTGCCTTGAGGAATTTGTTGCCTTTGCGAATCTTTCCGCTCAGTGAAGCTTTTAGGTATTAGGCCACAACGCAGAAGGGTCGCAATCCATTCGCTGTCACTAACATCGGTCTTTTTTCCAGGAACTTTCTTGAGGTATTTGGGGTTCGCGATAGACACGGGGAAATCTGACTCAAGAATATTAAATATCGGTTTCCAGTAGACTCCAGTGCTTTCCATAGCTACAGCTTCAACTTTGCTTTCCTTCAACCAATCACTCAGTTTTAGAAATAGCGAAGAGCCATCTCAATTCACAGAGCCCTGAGCCTCCCCGGCAAGCTTTTGCTTTCTCTTCTCTTCCTTCTTTCTCTCCACCCGGTACTCCTGGAAAAGGCTCTCCAACTTCTCCGCCTGCAGCCTGGCCAGGCGCGCTTTCATCTCCTCCTCCCAGGCCGCCTGGGCAGTCGATACATCCTCTGGTCGCACAAAGGGCATTTTATTGATCATCTGCACCGGCATGTTTTTGCTGGAGAAGACGGGGATGGCGAGGACCAGGAAGTGCTCACGTACGGCTGGGCTCAATTCGCCCTCTGCCACCACTCCGGCGATTTCCTTTTCCCGCAGAAGCTCAACTGTGCTCTTCCCGCCGCCGCTGGCATCTTCCAGAAAAAGCCAATCCCCCTTTTCCAGGCCATATTGCTCTATGGCTTGCTGAATAGATTCGCGGGTAAAGGCCTGTAGCGGTTTGAGCTTTTGCAGCCCCCGTGTCTGCTCAATTATCTCTGCCTTCTTCTGACGCTCCAAAGTCTTCTTCAGTTTTTTGATGTACTTTCTCTCCGAGCGCAGCACCGATCGCAGGCGCTCAATCTCCTTGTCTCGGATCTTGATCTCGTGCTGCCGCTTGATCTCGCGGGCCGTCTTATCCCGCAGGCGATCCAGTTTGCCGTTCACCGCCCTCAGGGCGGCCTCTTTTTCCGCCAAACCGGTCAGAAGCTCATCCTGATAAGAGCGCAGCGTCCTGACCTGCTCGGCAAGCTGCTGGTTTTGCAGGCGCAGGGCTGTGACATCAGGAGAGACATCGAGTGATACATCAAGAGCGGCTTTCGCCGCACCCTGCAACGGTGCCTTCGGCCTGGCCGAGGGGGCAGAAGAAAGCACGAATTCAGCGATGGCGTTTTCAATGGAATAGCCCCGCACCATCAGTGCTTTCACCTCGTCGGCATTGATCTCGGAGGGAGCCTTCTTTTCCACCTGCAAGAACTTATTTTTGTATTTTTTAAAAGCGCTAATTGCCGCCGCCAGAGCATCGCGCTCATGGTCGTTCTTGTAGCCAAACTCCTTGCCCAATGCGATCTTCTCTTCCGCAGGAATGTCCCCACCGGGTGAGTAGAGAACGGCATTAAAAGCGCGTTTGACCTTCTCCACGCTGCCGGGCGTTGGAAAAACATCGGTGGCGACTAGCAGCGGCCTTCCCCGCGCCGCGATCCATTCAATTGCATCCGAGGTGGACAATGTCCGGGAGCTGATCAGGTCCACCAGTTCGCCGCGGAGGTTCAGCGCGGCGATGCCCGTCGTCGTCCCCGGGTCCAGGCCCACGATGATGTATCCGCGCCCTTGCGAAAGTGGTTTGTACTGCAGCTCGGGCCGTTCCATGCTCTGCACCAACAGTTGTGCATCGCTGTAGTAACCGGGACGGATTTGCACCTTCTCGCGGGACGCTTCCACCACAAACTCGGCCCGGGTATAGCCGCCCAGGCCCTCCACGGCCCTGGAGGTGTACGGCAGCCCCGCCTCCCGAAGTTGTCGCTCCACCTCGCGGGCCAGGCCCATCACAGCGCCGTGAATCTTGCGAGTGTAGCGGTTCTGGCTCCAGCCGCCCCGGCCCAGCGAGCGGCGTCGGCTCACCTTGATCCAGGTCCTCTCCTGAAAGGCGGATAGAACAACGCCAACTCCTTTGGCCGCCAGTCGGGCACAGGCCTCCGCTTCTTGCAGGGGCTTGGTGCGGTCGAAGGTGATGCCGTGGTAGCGGGCCAGCTTGATGAGGGACTCAGGGTGGGCGGCGCCCGTCACCTGCACCATCCTGGTAGCAGGCGGCATCCGGCGCAGGATATTGATCAGCTCTCTCTGATCCGAGGCCAGCTCATGGAGGTTGTCCATGGCCACCATCTCCGGCTGGCGCTCCCTGATGAGCCGGATCAGCTTATGTCGGCTGATCATGTGAAAACAAGCGATGTCTCCCCCCTCCAGAATAACCATGGAGTAGCTGGGCGCCCTTCTGCCGGATGGCGAGCCGCTGGCGATGTCCACCCCAAATATGCTCAACGGTTCTCCGCCTCCCGGACGCGCGAGAGCGCCCTTTCCAGTGGCATTTCTATCCTGTATTTTCTCTCGAAGAAGCGCAAGACATTGACCAGGTCCCTCTCCAATAGCTCCTGGGCATGGGGATGGGTGACCTCTACTGCCTGAGGCCAGTCGATGATCCTGGGACCGGACTCGTCGATCATTACGTTAAACTCGGAAAGGTCGGCGTGAATTATGCCCAGCCGGCGGGCCTTTCCCACCTCGCCTAAGATCATGTTCAGTCCATCCTCCGGATCGGAGAGCGTGATGCGGTTGAGGGCGGGGCCGCTTACAAATTCCATGGCCAGAACATGACGACTGCATGCGATGGGCCTGGGAATGGATACGATTGGGTAGAGCTTCTCCATGATGGCAAACTCGTGGCGAGCGGCCAAGGCGGCAGCATAAATCCAGGGCACTTTGGTCTGGTCGGTGAGATGATCGCGCAGGCGGCGAATATGTTTGAAGCTGGTCCTTCCCTGACGGTGGAATTTGATGGCCAGGTGATTCTCTCGATTCTCTCCCAGAGCTTCGTATACCACCGACTCTTTGCCTACTCCGATTCTCTCACCAAAGGCTTTCACGCTCCCTCGTTTCACTAAATCGGAGAGTGCCAGAAGATCATAGGCATCAAAGTCAATGCGGTAGCCGAGATAGTGCATGCTCTCCCGCTCTACCAGCTTCTTTTCAAAAAGTTGGCCCAGCCGAAACTCCACCTTGCGGACCGGCAGGCCGGAAAACTCTGAGATCACATAGGACGGGACCCATTCGTGAGTCTTCATCCCGGTCTCAATAGCACTGAGCAGGGAGCGGTCCTCCCGGCTCAGGCCCAATAATGCTTCAGCTAGATTTTCCACAGATACTATTATGTGATTATTTTAGCTAAAGCTTTGCCCCCAGGGTCTGCATCACATAATCGGCAAACTCTGCACCTGTTGCCCCATCGGCTCGCCCGGTAAGGACAACCTTCCTCTCCAACTGGCCGCAGACGTCCAATGCATTCTCCAATTTGGCCGCCTGTTTCACAAAGCCGATGTGGCGCAGCAGCATGACAGAGGCGCGCATCATGCTGGCCGGATCGGCATAGGCAGCTCTGCCTTCCTCTACCATGCGCGGAGCCGAGCCGTGGATGGCCTCGAACATGGCATAGCGCTTGCCGATGTTGGCGCTTCCCGCTGTGCCCACGCCGCCCTGAAACTCGGCTGCCTCGTCGGTGAGGATGTCTCCGTAAAGGTTGGGCAGCACTATAACCTTGAAGTCCTTCCTGCGCTTCTCGTCCACCAGCTTGGCGGCCATGATGTCCACAAACCAGTCATCGAACTGTATATCCGGGTATTCCCGGGCCACACGTCGGGCCGTCTCCAGGAATTTGCCGTCCGTGGCCTTGATGACATTGGCCTTGGTGACCGCCGAGACCTTTTTAATGTCGTTCTTCCTGGCATACTCAAAGGCCAGGCGCACAATCCTCTCTGCGCCGGGTGTGGTTATGACCTTGAAGTCCACGGCCAGATCATCGGTGACATTGATGCCCTTGCTGCCCAGGACGTACTCGCCCTCGGTGTTTTCCCTGTAGAAGATCCAGTCGATGCCTTTCTCCGGCACCTTGACGGGACGGACATTGGCGAAGAGGTCCAGCTCGCGGCGCATGGAGACGTTGGCGCTCTCCAGGTTGGGCCACTTATCGCCCTTCTTGGGGGTGGTGAGGGGGCCCTTCAAGATCACGTGGCACTCCTTGAGCGCCGCCAGGACGTCCTCGGGAAGGGCCTTCATGACCTTTACCCGTGACTCAATGTCCAGGCCGGCAATGTCGCGCAGCTCCACCTTTCCTTCCGCAATCTCTGCCGCCAGAACGTAACTGAGGACTCGCACTGCCTCACGGGTGATGTAGGGGCCGATGCCGTCGCCGCCCACCACGCCGATGATGATGGGCCTAAGTTTACTGTAGTCTGCCCAGTCCTCTCCCGCCTTTATCTGATCAACGCGCGAAAGCTGCTCCTCCAGCAGCTTGGCGAAGTGCTCCTTCGCTTTTTCTATGGCCTCAGTCTGAATCATGAATCGCACCTATTCTTCAAGGGTAGGTGCGGTTCTGGGAGATCAATCTTTTGCAGAATCGAAATGGATGTGTATTCATCTACACCCCGCCAAGAATTGATGTTGCTTGACTCATTGTCCACCCGGAGGGGTTCACACAACATTATAGCTAACTATAAATAGAATCACAACAATAGTAGCTAAAATTTTAGGAGATAATTTCATGGACAATAAAGAAAATAAATCCAAATTAAGGAAAGAGATCGAGGTATTATCTAGCGTCTCAATAAAAGGGAAGCTCATTGAAGAGACGTCCGATACGATCGTAATACAGACGAACAATTCTCTTCTTGAGATACATCGAGATGACATTAAAAACATCTCAAAAATTCAATCTGATCAAGAGACAAATATTGTCAGTGTATCAATGAGCAGAGATGCAAATATTATGGGCAAGAATTTGACCACCGCAGGTCAAGCGGCGATGGGTCAGATAAGTTCAATGGATGACGGCGAAGGATTCGTAAAAACTTATCTTGTTTTAGGAAATGGGATCGTAATAGAATTTATCTGGACGGATACCGGCTTGGTTAAGATCAATATAGTAAAGGGGGGAAAATTCCCTGGCCCGAAAACTTGGGCTGCCATACAATATAGCACACTTGCAGGCGATTTCAAGACGTAGGAGCCAACTCCATCGAGAGGACGAACAACCATATTAGTGGAACGCCAATTTATGGAGGTTATTGCCTCCACTAAATTCTTATTTGATTTTGCAAATATGTACAACCAGCCAGATAGCTTCCTACATCCTAAGCCATTTCCGGCCCAGTGCCGATTATTATAAAGGCTGATTATTGCTTTTTACTAATACTGATCAGGATTAATCGCGATCGGCTGATTGCAAACCCCGATTTGCCAAGACTATATGAACATGCCGTCAGGCCAATGAGGATTTAGTTCGATTTTTGGCTGTCGTGGTGAGAGCCAATCATGTCTTTCTCTTCCGCATAGAAACGATTTAGTAATCCCTGAGAGATAATTTAATCCATGTTCGGACCTAAATCTCATCTCACCTCTCGCAACAATCACCTCTTTCTCGAAGACGTTGATTGCTTCGCCCTCGCCCGGCAGCAGGGCACCCCTCTTTACGTCACCTCCGAGAGCCGCCTGCGCGAGAACATCCGCGCCTACCACTGCGCCTTTCCCGATGCGGACAAGTACTTCGCAGTAAAGGCCAACGGCAACCTCACCCTTCTGCGCATCGCCGCCCAGGAGGGGCTAGGTGCGGACGTCTTTTCGGCGGGAGAGCTTTCAGTGGTGCGCATGGCCGGCATCCCCAGGGATATGATCCTCTACAACGGCAACTCCAAGAGCGAGAAGGATCACGAGATGGCCATCCAGGCGGGCGTGCGCATGTCCGTGGACTCGCGCGAGGAGCTGGAGCATCTTGCCAAGACCGCCCAGAAAATGGGGCGAGAGGCGGAGATACTCTTCCGGGTAAATCCCGATGTCTCTCCCAAGACCCATCCCAAGATCGCCACGGGCCTTCGCTCCTCCAAGTTCGGCATTCCGGCGGAGCAGGTGGCTGAGACCTACCAGAGGGCGATGGGCCTGGAGGGGGTAAAGCCCGTAGGCCTGCACTGCCACATCGGCTCGCAAATTTTAGACACAGCGCCCTTCGCCGAGGCGACGGGCAAGATGATGGACATCGCTACCGCAGTGGTGGCTGCGGGCGGTGAGGTGCAGCGGATCGATCTGGGCGGGGGCTTAGGCATCCAGTACCATCCCGACCTGCCGGCGCCCACTCCCGCCGACCTGGCTGCGGCGATATTGCCGATTTTCCAGGACCGCTGCCGGACGCTTTGCATCTCTCCCAAGCTCATCCTGGAGCCGGGCAGAAGCATCGTGGCTGATACCACGGTCATGCTCACCAGCGTCAACGTGGTCAAGAGGGCGCATGTCAATTTC
Source organism: Methanothrix sp. (assembly GCA_026394565.1). Lineage (GTDB taxonomy): Archaea > Halobacteriota > Methanosarcinia > Methanotrichales > Methanotrichaceae > Methanothrix. The sequence goes on along the minus strand of JAPKYA010000122.1, from coordinate 34,241 downwards.
GTGGCTGTGGATGCAGGCTTCAACGTCCTGGCCAGGCCCATGCTCTATGACTCCTATCATCATGTCATAGAGGCCAATCGTGCCGGCGCACCTGCAGAGGAGACCTACACAGTGGTGGGACCCATTTGCGAGACAGGAGATGTGCTGGCCAAAGACCGGCTGCTGCCCGCGCTTGCGCGCGGCGACGTTCTGGCCTTCCTGGATGCCGGAGCCTACGGCTTTTCCATGGCCTCCCAGTACAACGGTCGGCCCCGTCCGGCTGAGGTGCTGGTTTGCGGGGACCGGGCCGAAGTCACCCGGCGCGCCGAGGATGCCAGCGCCCTTCTGGCCGGGCAGAGGATCTTGCCCCGGCTCATGTGGTAGGTGTGGTAGGCGGAAAAATGGCAGACGAGCAGGCAAGTGAACAGAAAGGCGCTCTGGCGGGCCAGCTAGATATTTCGTTAGCAAGCACCGTGGAAGAGGTGCAAAGAATGCTTGTGCCTCTGCGGCAGGGCGAGTTTTCGGAGAAGATCTGCAAGGTATCGGTTTATGTGCAGTCCTCAGCCAAAGCCCGGGATGCAAAATCACTCAGCAATTTCATTCGCTTCGCCCATCTCAACTTAGATGCCGTCCTGGTGCAGGCTCTGGAGGTCCTGGTCTGGCGGCCCCGGCTGGCCAGCAAAACAGATGAGCAGAAGAAGGCAACGGCACTGCAGAAGACCTTCGACCGGCTGGACAATCCAGCGCAGGCCATGCTAGAGCACTATCGCAGCAGCTCCGATCCGCTTAACAAGTATCTGGTGGCCGGGCCCTGGGGGCATGAGTATCTGCGCAAAAGGAAGGTCGATCTGGAGGATTACGATCGAGAGCTGTGCGAGCTGCTCGGTTGCAGAGAGACAGCGGCGGGAAGGATTGTGCTGGGCTATGCGGAGTTGAGAAGGGCGATTGACGAGCTGCAAATCCTGGCGCGATATTAGCTGCTGCAAAAGGTATTATATTCCTAAGATCGATTGATTGAGTGATTTGGAGGTGATGTGGCTGCTGGAGATTGAAGATCTGTCGGTCAGCATCGGCAGTAAGCAGGTTCTAAAGAACTTCAACCTTAGAATAAGTCGTGGCGAGACCCATGCCTTATTTGGGCCCAATGGAACGGGCAAAACAACTCTCTTGAATGTCATCGCTGGAATTCCCAGGTATACCATCGATGGCGGGCGCATTGTATTCAAGGGGGAGGATATCACACACATGTCCATGGACGAAAGGGCACGCCTGGGCATAGGCATGGCTTTTCAGCGCCCTCCGGCCATTCGCGGCTTGAGGCTTAAAGACCTCATCAAGATCATCAATCCAAAGGCCGATGCACCGGCCATCCTCCGGAAAATGGACTTCGAGGCCTTTGCAGATAGGGATGTCAATCGCGGCTTTTCCGGAGGCGAGGTAAAGCGTTCCGAGATGGTTCAGCTCCTGGCGCAGCAGCCAGATTTCGTCATGCTGGATGAGCCGGACTCCGGAGTGGACCTGGAGAACATCAAGCTCATCGGCGAGGCCATCAACCAGCTTACGCAAAAGGATCAGCGTCCCAGCAGCAGGACCAAGTCGGGGATAATAATAACCCACTTCGGCCATATCCTGGATTATATGAAGGCCGACCGGGCTCATGTCATGCTGAACGGCAACATCGTCTGCAGCGGCAATCCGGGCGAGATCCTGGAGCAGATCAAAAAGAGCGGATACGAGGGGTGTGTAGGATGCGCGTGTCCAGCATAGACGAAAAAGCTCGCACTGCGCGGGGAAAAAAGGCGCTCTACGGCACGGACGTGGACCTGGAGAGCTACGAATCCGAGGCCAAACCCCAAGGAGTGGTAGCCAATGCCGAAGATCTGCCTAGCGTTGTCAAGAAGGCGGCCCTGGATGTGGGCGTGAAGCTGGATAGCGAATCCTCCGGTGCCTACGTGCAAATGGACCAGACACCAGTGATCGCCAAGTCTCTCTACGAGGGTGTGGAGATCATGGACATGGCCTCTGCCCTGGAGAAATATGACAATCTGCAGGACTACTGGTGGAAGCTGGTGGCGCCGGACGCGGACAAGTACACGGCGGACGTAGCGGCAGCGCCACCGGCAGGCTACTTCATCCGTGCCAAGAAGGGCATGAAGACCGTCTTTCCGGTCAAGAGCTGTCTGTACCTGGGGTCCACTGATCTCAACCAGCGGGTGCACAATGTCATCATTGCCGAAGAAGGCTCGGAGCTGCATATCATCACCGGCTGCACCACTCCGGCACATGTGCAGCGAGGCCTGCATATCGGCGTCTCAGAGTTCTTCATACAGAAGAATGCCAAGGTCAGTTTTACCATGATACATAGCTGGGGCAAAGAGGTCGAGGTGCGGCCCAGAACAGGCATCACCATTGCCGAGGGTGGCTCTCTCTCCAACAACTACATTCTGCTAAAGCCCGTGAAGACCCTCCAGACCTTCCCCACAGCTACGCTGGCCGGTCGCGGAGCGGTGGCCAGCTTCAACACCGTCATCTACTCCACCATGGGCAACATCGACGTGGGCAGCAATGTCAACCTCAACGCACCGGATACCAGCGCCGAGTCCATCTCTCGCGTGGTTTCCGTAGGTGGCGAGGTCATCGCCCGGGGTAGAATGACCGGCAGAGTTCCTGGCGCACGGGCCCACCTGGAGTGCGTCGGCCTTCTGCTCTCGGACAAGGGCAGAATCTACTCCATACCTGAACTGGACGGCCAGAGCCGGGACCTGGACATGTCCCATGAGGCGGCAGTGGGCCGCATCTCTGAGGAGGAGCTGGAGTACCTCATGTCCCGCGGTCTGAACTCGGAAGAGGCCACCAGCGTTATCGTGCGCGGCTTTTTGGATGTGGAGATCAAGGGGCTGCCCGAGGAGCTGAAGCAGGAGATCAAGAACATCACCCAAAGAGAGGATCTGAAGGGAGCACCGTAAGCCTGGGCAGCTCTCTTTCTATTCTATTTTAAAATCGAGATCATCATTTCAGATAAAAGATCGCCACAAGGACCAAACAGCAACGGAGGACCATGTCATTTTTTATGTGTCTGGAGACTGCTGCAAAGCTCCTGCGGGAGGCGTTTTTGGAGTGGCTCAAAGACGATGCCTCGCTCCTGGCTGCGGCTCTCGCCTACTACGGCCTCTTCTCCTTCGTGCCGCTACTTATATTAACATTAATATTTATAAATTCTTTGTTCCAGCATGGATTTCTCGACGGCCAGGTGGTGGCCCTCTCTCAGGATCTGGTGGGCCAGCAGATGCCAAGAGTGGCAGGCGAACTAATTGATCGGGCTTCCGATCAGGCCGCGTCTTATCCCTTTACTCTGCTGAGCGTTGGTCTCTTGCTTTTTGGTGCTGCCGGTCTCTTCGTTCATACCAAGAAAGCCTTTCACATCATCTGGAAGATCCCGGACAACGTCGTCCCGCTCATGGATACTGTCGTCTCTTATCTGCGCTCTTACCTCCTCATCGCCCTGGTCGCCTTTCTTCTGCTGGCCACATCCATCTTCACCGCCCTTCTCCTGCCGGCTGGAAAGCAGATCGAGGAGTTCCTGCCCATTCACCTAGGGCTGCTTCGTTTTCTCACGTTCCTGGTCTCCCTCTCCTTTGTAACTCTGCTCTTTGCCGCTACCTACAAGACTCTGATCGATGTAAAGCTGCAATGGCGAGAGGTGCTCCCAGGCTCGGCTCTGGCGGCTCTTCTGTTTGCGGCAGGAAACTTCTGCATCGAGGTTTATGTAAGCATAGTCAACGTGGGCTCCGCCTACGGAGCGGCAGGATCTCTGGTGATATTTCTCTTCTGGATCTACTACTCCGCCCAGATATTCCTCTTCGGTGCGGAGGTGATCAAGGTGCAGAAGAGCGTCGCCGAGGGTGGAAAACAGGGTGCAGGATAATGCTAAAAAATGAGGGATCTGGTTTGCAGGTTTAATACTTTTTCAAATTATGCAGTGCTCGTTTTTCATGCCGCCCATGCATTTCATTTTGCACTGTCTCATTCCGGTTCTTTCAAAATCATTGCTACCGGAATTCATTTTGATCAAGGCATCATATTCGCCGCTGTAATTGCCATTGTTCATGGTCAGCTTGCCCTTTCCTATGATGCTGTTCTCATGACTTGAGACGGCCAGTGAGATATGGCCTACAACATCTGTTGAATTGCTCTTATCCTCAAATGTTATTGGGCCTGCAACATCGGCATCTATTGTGGAATTATCATCACTTGTCGTCTTGGACTTGATGTTGGAAAGAAGGAAATAGTCATTTCCAAGCACCAGGGTTCCGTTATACGGTGCAGCATCCATCTCAGAATATATCTCGGACTGCACATCTGACTTAATCTGTGCAAGGGTCTTATTATCAGAGATGAGACCATTGATCTTCGCGATATCGAACTCGATTAAGCCCACAATATTCATTTTGAGGGTGTGGTACTGGCTGTCGCTCGTGGCAAAGCCGCTGCCAGAGTAGTGGGCTGATACCGGCAGCGAGTTGGAAGCATTATGAGGGGCATTATCCGAGAACCGGCCCATGTCGCCCGGAAGCTTGCATACAATGCTAGATGTGTTGTTTTGGTTATCAGACGGTGCTGAAAACGCTGGCATGGCCATGAGGCAAAGAGCCACAGAGGACACCAGTATCAGGGATTTGATTGAGGACTTCATATTTTGCGAATCTCCATTTTTTTGGCTAATGGCAGATGATTTTCTTATCTTGCGAGGATCACCTGCTTCTGACGGTTGTCGCCGTCCATGATTACGACATTTGACGTATTAAGTTGCTATGCCTATATAAATCTTACCTAATCAGAGAATTATTCTTTCTTATTTTGCTCGTAGTCCTCTCTTATGGCCCTGGCCATCTCCTCGTCGGCCTCCACGATCAAGGCGCCCATGTAATCGCAGTTCTTGCAGCGGTAGATCTTGCCGGTGTAGCCGCCTGCCTCGTAATACAGGTCAGCGCTGCCGCATACCGGGCAGACCTCCCGGATCTTCTCTAGCTTCATGATGAAGTCCTCTGTGTTTCAGGAGTTCAACTTTTGCGTGTTAGCGAAGAGTTTTTGATTCTGGATTATCTACTGGATACATCTGAGGGACGAAAATGACTCGACAAAGCTCAAGTGGAAAATGCAGCTATTGCCAGGGAAGCTATGCCAAGTCGGCAATGGCCCGGCATTTGAAGGCCTGCAAAGCAAAGAGGGAAGAAGACGAATCGGACGCGAGCAGTTCTCCCAAAGGCAGCGCCAAAAGAACTATCCTCCATTTGCAGGTGGTGGGCCGCTACAGACCGATGTACTGGATGCATATCGAGATTCCCGCCGATGCCAGCTTGGAGGATTTGGATGATTTCCTGCGCCGGACCTGGCTGGAATGCTGCGGCCATTTGAGCAGCTTCGATATTGGTGGCGAAACATTCGACTGCGAGAGTGCGGAGATGGGCAACAAGAGCATGAATATCTCCTTAGGAAAAGTGATCGGGCCCAAAATGAAGTTCGAACACACCTACGACTTTGGAACCTCAACTGAACTATCGCTAAAGGTGATATCTGCCAGACAAGGCCTGGCACAAGACAAGGCAGTGAGGATCATGGCGCGAAACGATCCTCCGGATATCAGATGCGAAAGCTGCGGCAAACCGGCCGTTGCCGTTTGCTGCCAATGCATCGATGAGGGCACCGGCTTTGTCTGCGAGGACTGCGCAGAAAAGCACGAGTGCGGAGAGGATATGCTTCTGCCGGTGGTCAACTCCCCACGCATGGGCATGTGCGGCTACACTGGAGATGCTTATTGATTAGAAGAGCCTCATCAGCTCCTCGGCTATGATCCTGTAGCCTGCCTCGTTGGGATGGTCCAGCCCGGGCAGGATCAGGCTGGAAAGGGGCGTGCCCTTCTCCACGCGCTGCATCCAGGCCCCGTAGACATCCACAAAGCCCACATCCATTTCCCTGGCCACCCGCTCGATGGCCTGATAGTAATCTTGCACCAGCCGATCGTAAGGCGGCGTCTCCAGGGGCTGGGAGGAGAGCAGCAGCACTTCCGAGTTGGGGCCCGCGCGGATTCGTCGCACCATCTCCACGAAGTTCATCTCGAACTCCTCCAGCCCCAGGCCGAGCACACAGTCGTTGATGCCGAAGTTGATGGTGACCAGGTCCGGCTCATAGGAGAGGGCCGCCCAGTCCAGCCGGGCCAGGCCGTCAATGCTCGTGTCACCGGAGATGCCGGAGTTGATCATCTCCACTCTTGCCCCAGGATACCTTTCTGCAAGCAATGCTTTCCAAAAAGAGGGAAAGCCGCGCCGCACGCCGTAGCCGGCTGTGATGGAGTCGCCGAAGGCCACAATGGTCACATTGCAGCCGCTTTCCAGGTCCCGCCTCGTCTTTTCCACGAACCTCTTCTGCTCTTCATCCATACGGGTAGAATCCTTCAGCTAACTATTGGAGCTTTGCTCTTTCTGGCTGCCTTTATTGCTGCCTTCATATCGCGGATCAACTGCTCCAGCCGCTCCACCTCTCCGCGAGCGATCAGGTCCACGCAGACTGAGCCCACAATGGCCGCATCTGCCCCGGCGCGAATCACCTCCGCTGCCTGCTCAGGTGTGGAGATGCCAAAGCCTACCGCCCTGGGCTTGTCCCCCGGCACGCGGGCGATGAGGTCTCTTGTGCCCTGCAGTATCTCGCTTTTTGCACCAGTCACGCCTGTGCGGGCCACCAGGTAAAGAAAGCCCGCCGTCTCTTTTTCGATCATCTTCAGCCGCTCCGCCGGGGTGTTGGGCGCGGCCAGGAATATCAGGTCCACGCCGTGCCGAAGGCAGGCCTGCTGGAGAGGTCCAGCCTCCTCGGGAGGCAGGTCGGGCACAATCATGCCGCTGATGCCCGAGTGGGCACAATCCTCGGCAAACCTGTCCAGGCCGCGGGAATAGATCATGTTGTAGTAGCCCATGAAGACCTTGGGGATGGCAACGTCCGCCTGCGCTGCCACCTGGAAGTAAACGTCCGTGTTCATCCCGGCGGCAATGGCCCTTTGCGCTGCCGCCTGGATGGTGGGGCCGTCTGCGATAGGGTCGGAGTGGGGCAGCCCCAGCTCGATAATATCCGCTCCGGCTGCCGCCAGTCGTCGCACCAGGTCGGGAGTGGCCTTGGGGCTGGGGTCCCCGGCGCAGATGTAAACGATCAAGAGGGGCGCTGCCCTGAATGCTTCAGAGATTTTCATAATCCATCACCGTTGCCAGATCCTTGTCGCCCCGACCGGAGATGTTGATGATAGCCAGATCTCCCAGGGCCTGCGGCTCCTCTAAGGCATAGCCCACGGCATGGGCCGACTCCAGAGCAGGGATGATGCCCTCCAGCTTGGAGAGGGCGTGAAATCCTCGTATGGCCGTCTTATCATCAGCGAGCTTGGTCAGCACGCGCCCCTTCTCCGCCAGGAAGGCCAGCTCCGGGCCCACGCCGGGATAGTCCAGGCCTGCTGCCACGGAATAGGATTCCAGGATCTGGCCGTAGGGGTCCTGCAGGATCTTGGTAAGAGCGCCGTGCAGGACGCCGTCTGTGCCGCGACCCAGGCTGGCCCCATGGTCTGCCGTCCTGTCCGTACTGCCGGGGCCGCGCCCGCCCGCCTCCACGGCCAGGAGGCGCACCTCCGCGTCCTTGAGGAAAGGGGCAAAGATACCCATGGCATTGCTGCCTCCTCCCACGCAGGCAGTGATGCTGTCAGGCAGACGTCCCTCCGCCTCCAGGATCTGCCTTCTCGCCTCATGGCCTATGACGCTCTGAAAGTCGCGCACCATGCTGGGAAAAGGATGGGCGCCTGCAGCCGTGCCCAGCAGATAATGAGTGTGATCGAAACTGGATGCCCAGTCTCGCATGGCCTCGTTGATGGCGTCCTTGAGGGTCCGAGAGCCGGAGCGCACAGGTATGACCTCTGCCCCCATTAGCTGCATGCGGTAGACATTCATCTTCTGCCGCTCGATGTCCACCTCGCCCATGTAGACCTGGGTCTCAAATCCCAGATTGGCACCCACGATGGCCGTGGCCACGCCATGCTGGCCGGCGCCCGTCTCGGCGATGAGGCGGGTCTTGCCCATCTTCTTGGCCACCAGCGCCTGGCCCAGGGTATTGTTGAGTTTATGCGCCCCGCCGTGCACCAGGTCCTCTCTCTTCAGGTAGACCTTGCGGCCCAGCTTTTGACTGAGGTTTCGGGCATAGTAGAGGGGGGTCGGCCTACCGGCAAAATTTTTCAAAGCCAGGTTGAGCTCCGCTAAAAATTCATCGCTCTTCATGAGGCGCTGGTATGCTTCCGCCAGATCCGCCAGGGGCGTCACCAGCGTCTCAGGCACAAAGAGGCCGCCGTACTTGCCGAACTTGACTATAGCTTTTTCGGATATCAGACCATGCAAAGGATCACCGGCTTGTATATGCTTTAGATGTACTGATTAATACTATGATGTACTAAAAAGTACATCGTTGATTATATTTAAACTTTATCACCCCTTCAGGTCACGTATCAGCTCAGATCAGGAGGCAGCTCCCCAGTCAGGCACTCAATCCTTCTCTGTGCGCCTTCCAGCCGGGCATTGCAGAGCTTGACCAGCTTCATGCCCTTCTCATATTGGTCCAGGCTCTCCTCCAAGGTCATCTTTCCCTCTTCCAGAACCTCTACAATCTGCTCCAGACTGTCCAGAGCCTCTTCCAGGCCTATCTCATCCTTCTTCATTATGTTGCCTCTTCATCGTCCCGGCATTCCAGCACCCTGCACAGCAGCCTTCCATGGCCCAGGATCAGCTCCAACACATCTCCCGGCCGGGCGTCCTGGGCTTTGAGTATCAAGCCTTTCTGGGATCTTGCGATGCCATAGCCCCGCAGGAGGGTGGCCCGCGGCCCCACAGCCGCCAGACGTCCTTCGGCCAGCTCCAGCCGGCTTCTCAGGATCTGCATCTTATCCGCCTGGGCTGCATCCAGGCTTTGGCTCAAATAATCCAGGCGCTGGCGAGCGTCCCGCGCCAGAGAATACATCCTTTTGGCGGAGACATTGTGCTTTAGATACTCAAGGCGCTCCTCTTTTCGTTCCAGGCCCGTCCAGAGAGCGCGCATCATCCTGACCTGGGTGGAGCGCAGCTCTTCCTTTATCTCCTCCACATCCGGCACTGCCATCTTTGCTGCCGCCGTGGGCGTAGCTGCCCGCATATCCGCCACATAGTCGGCAATGGTCACATCCGTCTCGTGCCCGACTGCGGAGATGACGGGCGAGTCGCAGGCGAAGATGGCTCGGGCTACAATTTCGGAGTTGAAGCACCACAGATCCTCAGTCGAGCCTCCCCCGCGACAGACTATGATCACGTCGGCGCGGCCTTGCAGTGCATAGAGAGCGGAGGCAATGCTCTCCTCTGCGCCCTCTCCCTGCACCTGGGCCGGGGAGAGGATGATTCTGGCGGGATAGGGGCCTAAGGTTCGCAGAACATCTCGCAGCGCCGCTCCCTGGGGGGAGGTGACAATGCCGATTCGCTCTGGATACAAAGGCAAAGCCCGCTTTCTCTCCTGGGCGAATAGCCCCTCACCGGCCAGCTTCTTTTTAAGCTGCTCCAGTTGCAGGTGCCTAAAACCCAGGCCCTCGTCCTGCTTGATGCCCCGAGCTACGAGCTGCACTCTGCCCTGCGGCCTGTAAACGGCAACATCCCCAAAGACCAGCACATTCTTGCCGTCCTTCAGCTCAAAGTCCAGGGTGAGGCCGTTGTTCTTGAAGAGAACACAGGAAATCTGAGAGCCCTGGTCCTTGAGGGTAAAATACCTGTGTCCTGAGCGGTGATGCAGGTAGTTGGATACCTCGCCCCGTGCCCAGAGGTCGTGCAGGCGAACATCGTTCTCCAGGCGGTCCGCAATCCTCTGATTCAGGTCTGTGACTGTGAATATCTGCGTCAAGATGGTGTCTTTTTAGGCAGGTCGAATATTTAAGGACGATTCATGTGCATGGCGAAACTGATGAAGATGAGAAAAAGAGCCAAAAAAATTATGCACGCTAATCCTGCTGTCCGTTATTGAGCAAGAGCAGACTCATGAACATCCCTGAGAAGATGGTCTGAATCCCCAGGATGGAAAAGATCATTGCCATCATGGCGCTGGATGCTGCATCAAGTGCCCCGAAGCCCGAGGCCCCCCAGCTCAGTATGACCTTCAGCCCGAGAAGGATGCCTGCGGCAAGCAGAATTATGCCGACGAGAAGCTCCTTTTCCAGGGAGTGGTAGCTGATCATCTTTTTTATTCTTCCCGGGCGAGAGAGGCCGTAGGATGCTCCGAAGGCCTCAAAATAAAGTCCGGCCAGGAGCATCTGGTAGCCAATGATCGCCAGCAGACCGCCCAGGATCAGAGAATGCATCCTTGATCCCCCCTGCATATACATTCCCGCGAACAGGGCCAACCCAAAAACGAGAGCTAAAAGTCCGGGAACGAGAAGAAAAGGCACAGGCCGGTAGAGCATCATGAAGCGCACATGTCTCCAACCGTCGGTAAAGGAGTGCAGCTTGGACAATCCTTTGCGAGGGGAGTAGGTGATGGGAACCTCTGCAATTCTCAGATCTTTGCAGACCGCCTCAATGAGCATCTCGGAGGCGAACTCCATTCCGCCCGACCTGAGATTCAGCTTTTTTAGGGCATCTTTGCGAATAGCGCGCAGGCCGCAATGGGCATCCGAAATGCTGCTGGAAAAGAGCTTATTTAAAATCCAGGTAAGAACAGGATTTCCAATATAATGATGAAGGGCAGGCATGGCCCCGGGAAGAATCTCTCCTTTGAGCCGGGACCCCATAACCAGGTCATAATTGCCGCTTTGCAGGGGGGCGATCATATCCGGAATGGCTTTGGGATCATAGGTCAGATCCCCGTCCATGAGAACTATGTATTCCCCTTCCGCCTGCTCGAATCCGGCCAGGTAGGCATTTCCGTATCCCAGTTTTTTGGGCTTGATAACCTTTGCCCCGCAAGAGGCAGCGATTGCTGCCGTCTCGTCGCTCGAGCTGTCTGCCACCAGGATCTCTCCAACAATGCCATTCTCTCTGAAGACCTGCTGGGCACTTTGGATGCACTCGCAGATTGTCTCGGCCTCATTTCTGGCAGGGATGATCAGGCTTACTTGGGGCACATCCCATAGCGTTGAAGTTTTGTCTGTTAAGCCTTTCCTTCAATTCATAGGGTCTCCGGCTCGACCTCATTCTTGAAAGAGAGCCTGATCCTGGCTCGGAACTGCACTATCTTGCCCTCGACAAGCTTCGTGTCCATCTCCACCACCTCTGCAATCCTCATATTTGTCAGCTTGCGATCAGCGGTGTCTATGGCATTGCTCACCGCCTCTTCCCAGTCTTTGCTTGAGGTTCCCACCAGCTCAATGAAATTATAGACGCTGCTGCCAATTGCGCTATCCATATTTTACAATGGTCGCTTCTCCTTGATATAATTTTTCAGGATCGACCATTTGCTTTAAACGGCAGACCGTCATTGATCTGCTGCGAAAGAGGTAGCAACTGATGAACCGTGACGAAGTCCAAGAGTACATAAAAGAGCGGTATCCCGGTTTCACGGTAAAGAGCAAAAAGACAATCCCCTGCCGAAACTCCCGCATCTTTATGCTGGATCTTTGCAAGGGGCCCATCCAAGACAAAATCGTGGTCAAGATCTCCCGCAACTATCAACCCAGCGAAGTGGCTCTTGAGTTTGCCAACTTATCACGCTTTTATTATGGCTGCAAAGATGAGGCATTCTCCTCTCCACAGCCCCTATTTGTGGATGCAGAGAAGGGAATCCTGGCCATGAGATACGTGCAGGGCGTCAATCTTGCCCATATGCTGCATGAGATCCGGCCGGTGAGCCTGCCATACCTCAACGGTGCCGTAGATCTTTCTGGAATGGCTCTGGCAAAATTTCATAGGCTCTTTCGCCAGGGGGAGAATGAGCCCATCTCCATCGACTACACTGCGCCCGAGGACGACATCAACCGGTTCCTCGCCGAAAGCCAAGAGCGGATGGGCGAGTGCAATCTCAAAACCATGGTCACGCCTTTCTTCGATTTTACATCCTGGAACATCATCATCAAAAATAATCGATCGAAAAGAGGCATGATGCTCTATCTTATCGACTTTCCCAGACGTGATTATGTCTGTACCCCTCATCTGGATCTAGCCCGGTTCAGGTTCGGACTGGAGCTGGTCAAGCAGTTTCCTCCGGCCAAGTTCTTTGGGCTAAACCGCTGGGATGCAGATTCTCTCTTCGATCGGTTTTTGAGCAGCTATTGTCGCGAGATGCATGTTGTTCTCAACCAGGATGACCTCTGGCTCATTGCTCGCGCCAGGTTGGCCAACATAAGACGAGCCCAGGATCTGACACGCAAAGGCCGATACGGCTTGCAGCCCAAGCTGGAGCAGGCATATCTTCAGACATTCAGCCGACAGTGGCTGGATCAAGGAGATGTCTTTTCAAAGTGGCCGAGAATGGGCCTGGCGGAAAAAGCCTGAAAAAAGGAGATTCTATTCAGTTTTCTCCTCTTTTGGCCCTTCAGGCTCTTCCTTTGGCTCTTCGATCTCTACCTTCTTTGCTTCCTTCTTAGGGCCTTTTCCCATAGCCACCAGGGACGCCTTGGCCTGAATTCTGGCCAGTGGGTAATCGTCCTTAGCCACCTTCTCCAGGGCCTCGATGGCACGGCTGTCCTTCAGCTCTCCTACGACCCAGGCGGCGCCTGCGCGCACATCTTTGTTGGCATCGGAAAGAGCCTGGATTATGCGTTCCGAAACCTGTTTTCCATAGGCGGAGATGGCCACCATGGCATTGCTCTTGACCAGATACTCTTCGTCCTTGAGGGCCTCGATGAGAGCCTCCAAAGACTCGGAGATCTCGCGTCTGGAAAGGAGAATGATGGCGTTGGAGCGCACCAGCATGTGCTTGTCCTTGGTAGCTGCAATCAGCTTCTCTGTAGACCAGCTGGGATCAGGGAGCACAGCGGGCAATGTTGGCTCCTCTGCACCACAGGTGGGACAGGCTTCCTCGACCATAGAACGGGTGACTATGGGGGCTGCCTTGTCCTCGGTTTTCTTCTCTTCGCTCGAAATTTCTTCTGCTTTCTTTTCTTCTTCCATGCCTCTTTCCTTCGCCCCTATTCTACTTCAGCTTTTCCTAAGGCGAATGCTTTCTTATTCGCTTCCAGGAATTTGGGCGGCACCGCAAGGGAAAGAGCCTGCAATATCAGATCCTCGGAGAGCGGAATATACCCGGCAAGGGCGCCCAGCATTACCACGTTCATAGCCTGAGCTGTTCCCGCCTTCTCGGCCAGAGCCGTGGCGTCCATGGCGATCAGCTTTCTGCATCGCGCTTTTATGGGAGAGAGGATCTTATGCAGAGGCGGGTACTCGGCCCGGCCACAGGTCACTGTAGAAGGCAAGACCGGCCTGGTGTTGACCAGGACGACTCCCGCAGGCGAGAGAAAGTGGACGAAGCGCAGGGCTTCCCCCGGCTCTAATGCCAGCAGCACATCCGCCCCGCCCGAGGCTACCATGGGCGAAAACTGACATCCGATGCGTGTGTGATTGATCACGCTGCCGCCTCTCTGGGCCATGCCGTGCGTCTCAGCACCACATACCGGTTTTCCGGCTATTACCGCCGCCCTGCCAATCACATCCGAGATCAGTATGACTCCCTGGCCGCCTACACCGACGATCACCAGGTCGCATTCTGAGGCCCTCATTTTGCCACCTCCCGAATGGAGCCGGCCGGGCAGATCGCGGCACATACCCCGCAGCCGACGCATAACGCATTGATCCTGGCCTTATCCTTCTCGAATTCTATGGCCGGGCAGCCGAAGTCGAGGCAGATCTTGCACCCTTTGCACTCTTCTCCTACCAAAAAGGATTTTGGGCGGACGCCGCTCCGGCGGGCCTTGATGACACAGGGCTGTCGGGCGATGATCACAGACAGGCCCGCATACTCCTTGGCTCTCTGGAAGCTCTCCACGGTCTCATCCAGGTGGTAGGGATCGACCGTCTCCACCATTCCCGCCCCCAACGCTTTGGCCAGGGCTTCTATTGAGACCGGGGAAGTTGCCTCTCCCCTGGCCGTCGTGCCCGTGCCCGGGTGGGGCTGATGGCCGGTCATGGCCGTAGTGGAGTTGTCGAGTATGGTCACTGTGATCCTGGCCTTGTTGTAGGCGGCATTGAGAAGGCCGGTCATGCCCCCATGCAGAAATGTCGAGTCGCCCAGGCTGCAACAGATGCCTTCCGTCTCCCCGCCGAAGCGAATGCCGCTGGCCAGAGTGATGCTTGCTCCCATGCAAAGGCACGTGTCCACAGTTCCCATGCCTACCGCCATGGTGTAGCAGCCTATGTCGCTGGGGTAGACTGCATTCTTGCCGAAGACCTTTCTCATGGCGTAATAGGTGGCCCGGTGGCTGCAGCCTGCGCATAGCGAGGGGGGCCGGGGCGGCAGAATGCTCACGGCCGCGCTCTCTGCCGCAACCCTCTCCGCCTTGCCAAGCATGCGGGCTATGGCATTTCTCACCAGCAAATAGTCCAGTTCGCCCTCGCGGGGGATGAATCCCCCCTTCCCCAGGATCTCCACATGGGGATTGACCTTTCGGGCCAACATCTGGACCTGCTCTTCTACTACCGGCTCCAGCTCTTCTATTACCATTACCCGGGAGACGTGCTCCAGCATGCGGCTGATCAATTGTTTGGGCAGGGGATAGGCTCCGAGGCAAAGGAGCGATATGTCTTCGTCCAGCTCGAAAATAGCCTCCTTCGCGTACAGTCCCGCGATTCCCGAGGCGATGATGCCCACATTGCCATGCAGAGCGAGACTGTTCCAGGGCGCACTTTCCAGCGCCTCCTCCATGGCTGCCTGTTTGGCCAATAACTCGCTATGAAGCGGCCGGGCATGGCTGGGCAAGGCAACTCGTCGCGCAGGATTCTTGACGAACTGGCCCGATCTGGGAGAGGATCTTTCCGGGCCCAGCTCAACGTCCGCTCTGGCGTGAGAGACGCGCGTAGTGGGCCTGAGCATGACCGGTATATTGAATTTCTCGGAGAGCTCAAAGGCAAAAACAGCCATCTCCTTTGCCTCTCCGGGATTTTTCGGGTCCAGGCAGGGTATGCCGGCAAACTGGGCATAGCGCCTCGAGTCCTGCTCATTTTGCGAGGAATGGCAAGAGGGATCATCGGCACAGATCAGCAGCAATCCCGCACCGACGCCCAGATAGGCCAGGGTCATGAAGGGATCTGCTGCCACATTCAAACCCACGTGCTTCATGGTGGCCGCAGCGCGCCTCCCGGTCCAAGAGGCTCCTGCCGCCACCTCCAGGGCAACTTTCTCGTTCACGGACCATTCCACGTGCAGCAGCCACTCGCTCTTGAGATCGACCATGGTTTCGATGATCTCCGAGGAGGGTGTGCCGGGATAGCCGGCGACAAGCCCCACTCCCGCCTCCAGGAGGCCTCTGGCAATTGCTGCGTTTCCGAGAAGATATTCTCTCACAAATAACCATCCCTTTAACTCGTAGGATTGCTATCCTCCCTCTAATTAAGATATAACTCCTCGTCGGCTGAAAATATTGGATACCAAATCTAATTAAGCCAAAGCCACTCGTATCTTGGCAATGGCAAAGTGGCAAGAAGATTTTGTGGGATCGATTTACAATTACCTGACGCCCGGCTGCCGCATCTGCCGCCAGGGGGCAGGCCTGGTGCTCTTCGTCACAGGCAAGTGTGAACGCAGCTGCTTCTACTGTCCGCTGTCAGAGGAGCGACGGGGTCGCGACCTGGTTTTTGCCGATGAAATGCCGGTGCAAGAAATAGCAGACATCCTGCAGGAGGCTTCTGCCATCGATGCTCTCGGCACGGGAATCACGGGCGGAGAGCCGCTTTTGAAATTGGACTACGTCCTGGAGTGCATCAGGGCGTTGAAGCGCGCATTTGGGCAATCGCATCACATCCACCTTTATACCGGCCTGCTTCCCAGCCGCGCCGTCTTAGAGAGGCTAAAGCAGGCCGGCCTGGACGAGATCCGTTTTCATCCACCGATCTCCGAATGGTCTAATCCCGTGGGGCTGAAGGAGGCCCTGCGGCAGGCTATAGCCCTGGGCCTAATCGCAGGTGTAGAGATACCCTCCATTAAGCCGGCTCCCGCCATCATCGAGGCGGTAAGGGATGCGGATGCTTTTTTAAACGTAAACGAGCTGGAGTTCTCCGAGACCAACTATGCCGAACTGGCCACAGCCGGCTATTTGCCGGAGGATCTGGGCTGCGGGGCAATAGGAAGCGAAGAGGTCGCCAGGGAGCATTTCCTGAAAGATGACATAAAAGCGCACTTTTGCCCCTCCCGCTTCAAGGATGCGGTGCAGCTTAAAGAGCGACTCTTGCGCCGGGCAAATAAAACGGCGCGCCCCTTTGATTATGTAAGCGAGGAGGGCACTATAATTCACGGCATAATTGAGGGCGATTGCCAGGCAGCTTTAAAGATTATTGGGGATCTGGCGGTTCCCGAAGATATGTACTCCTGCCGGGTGGGGAGGATAGATATCGCCGCCCTCATCCTGGAAGACATAACCAAAGAGCTGAAAAGCGTCAAATGTACTCTCAGCATAATTGAGAAGTATCCCTTTGAGGATGGACTGGTCGTAGAGAGAATACCTTTATAATCCTTAAATTCATTGGTTGAGGGCGGTGATTTTGCCGGATGGAAAGCGCTGAAGAACGAATCCAGGAGAGGCTCAGAAATTATCTTAAGCGGGACGGAATAGGAATTCGGAAGGCTGTCTTAAAGTTGTTTTTGAGCGATGGAGCTTACACCACTGAGGACGTCTTCACCTACCTCGCGAAGGAGGGTTTTGACGTCAGCTATCGGGGAGTTTCGGCCATGGTGGGGCTCATGAACACTCGCCTGGGCATTCTGAGCATAGACGTTTCCGGGGACCATAACGTCTATTCCCTCAAGGGCGATCACAAGGGTGTTGTGAGGTCGGTTCTGGAAAATTATTGAAAAATCAGTTAGGGGGCTCGCCTCTTTTCATTCTCTTCATGTACTTGCTGAGCATAAGGTCAGCCATCAGGTTTATGCCCTTCAGGGCGGCGTGAACGACAGGTCCAGCCGTCATCCTTTCCCTGTAGAGGCGGTGCAGTTTCTTGAGATGCCTGAGGTTATACTCCAGGCATAATCCAACCAACTGCCAGTGCTCGGGCAGGGCATCCTCTCCGGCAAAGCCTCTTCTTCCACCAAGCTTAGTATCGGCGATGGTGGTGAAAAAGAGGGGCAACATGAGCCCGGTGTAATCCATGAGGGACTCCACCAGCTCTGTGGTCTTTATGACATCCTCTGCCGTCTCTTCCGGCAGGCCCAGGACAAGGCTGGCCACAGGCAACCAGGACTCCTCTGCAAAGAGGCGATAGCAATCCCTTACAATTTCGGGCCAATTGCCGATTTCGGCAGGTCGCGCTTTATTCGGCATGTGCATCTTCAGGATGCGACAGCTTCCCGTCTCAATGCCGATCCAGGCAGACATGTGATTCTGATCCGAGCCCACACCTACGATCTGCGAGACAGCGCGCAAAAGCCCCTGGTTTTGATAAACTGAGGCCAGGCTCAGATGGGAGACATCAATGGTCTTCGGCCCGAGCTGCTTTACAGCAGTTACCAGCTCCAGGATCTTCTTTTCATCGGGTTTGCCGTCGCGGTAACCGTAGGAGAAGAAATCCTCGCTGTGCAGGATGATGTCCTTCTGGCCGCTGGCCAGGTTCACACGCACGTCCTCCAGAATTTTCTCAAGCGGCCGGTGGCGCAAGGTGCGCATGGCCGGCGAGCAGAAGGCGCAGCCTCGCCAGCAGCCTCTGCCGATCTCCACAATGCCGCCTATGGTAGCATTGCGATTGACGGGAATGGCCTCTCCCAAAACCGCAGCGCCCCGGATAACGGGCGGGACGGTCTCCCCAGCGATGATCTTTCTGCATACCAGAGGAAAATCGCTTTCTCCTTCGCCCAGGTAAATGTGGTCCACGCCCACGTCCTCACCCATCACCTCCCAGGCGCCGTTGCCACCTACTACTACCTTCGGCCTGTGCTCTCTTATGAGCGGATGGCGCAGCAGTTCCAGAAACTTGGAGCGATTGAAGGGCGGGCCCCGGCCAATGATATCCTCGATCTGCCGCACTGCGATCTTCCCCATGGGATCGTCATGAGTTATGCCTACGATCTTCGTCTGCGGTCCTATGGCCTTGTCCAGGTGATAGGGATGGGCCACCATTACCTCTTCACGCGAGAAGCCCGCCTCCAGCAATGCCGCTTCAACCTTTCGCATGCCGCAGGGGGCAATCTCTGCTGAGCCGTCCCTGGCGGCAGGCACGGGCGGGCAGAAAAATTTATGGAATACAAAGTCCGGCAAAGTTGCCCTGGGCATGATGGCGGCAAAGCCGAGCATCACTCCGCCGTGATAGCTGCTCATCATGGTGGCATCGCTTGTGAGAACGATTCTCTTGCCTGGATTTTGTGGCATCTTTTGGCCTTCATCTCAGTTTTGGCAGATAACGTTGTTGGACCGGAAAAGTCCGCCTGGATATATTAGTCTTTCATAATTGTCCTTCTCTTTCCGGAACTTCGCGCCTTCGCGTGAACCGGAACTATGCGCGAAGCCGCTTAGGCGCGAAGAACAATCAAAGCTCCCAGGAGGACAAGCCTGGGGATTTCGAGACCTGTACAGTTTCGTTTCGGTGGTCTGCTCAAGCTCCGCTCACAAATTTAGGAGAAATTAGAGAAGATCCTGCAGCTCTTCTCTGCTGATTCCGGCATCCTTCAGAATTTGGAGAAGCGTCCCTCTGGCGATATCCTGGCTGTGGAAAGGAACAGTGACTCGTCTCTTGGTCTCAGAATGCGCGAAGATGTAATGGCTCCCAGTAACTTTTTTCAGCACGAAGCCTTTCTTTTCCAGTATAGCAGTTACTTTTTTAGGAGAGAGAGGCGGCAGCCTAGGCATGAGCCTCCACAGTCACTCTGCACTCGATGAGATCATCCTCAATGGGAACAGCTTCTCCGTCCTCAATGAGGCTCTCCACATAACCCGTGATCGCATCCCTGGACATCTCAATGGCCTCCTCCACAGTCTTTCCGTAGGTGACGCATCCGGGAAGGGCAGGGACCAGCACGGTGTAGCCGCCTTCGGGCTCTTTTCGGAGGGTGATTCGATAACTAAGAGTCCTCATAGTAGGCATAAAACCAGATAATGAAATATAGCTTGCGGCTATCGTCGCACGAAGCTCTTGGGGCAGCAGCCTCACGCGAAGCCGCGAAGACGCGAAGTGGACATGATTGCAGACCTCAAGCCAGCATCTTCCTTAATCGATGACCAGTGTGAGGCCATTTGGCTCAGCAGGCGTGACCTGTGGCCTTTCGATCCAGTCAAGGGCCGTGGCTCCGGCCCAGAGGCCCGGCAGCGAGGGGCTCGCCGGGAGAGCTGCACGGGGGCCGGGGTGGGCGGCCAGGGGCGCGGGATCGGCAAGGTGCTGAGGGCGGCGGGAGAGACGCGGATCGATACGAGACGGAGGGCGGGGGGTCGTATCTGGGGTTCTTCCAGCAGATGATTGGGGCTGGGGGCGAGGGTGAGCGTGGGGTGAAAGGGGAACCACTAAAACTCCATTTTGAGAGACATCTGTAGCCAGAGACTTCATGGATCTAGTCGATGCGGCATTCTTGAAAACTCCCATCTAACGGGCAAAAGAATTATAAGGATTCATGCAGCAATGATCCGAACGAATCAATGGAATATGAAGAAAAATGCCTGCTAACCGAGCGATTTAATAAATGCATTCCGCCGATGCAAAATTGTGAAGTGAGAAACTCAGTGGGGTGCTGGCGTCGCCGTCAGTTGACGGGACAATTCGGCTGTGGAATGCCGAGACGGGCGAGTGCATTCAGTGGGACACCGATGCGGCCCTCGATGACTACTGCTTGTGAAGAAACCGACGGCGTACCTAAAAATCTTGGAAATAGAGGATCGCTATGAACGTCACAAATAAAGAGATGGAGGCGTTCGATAAGGGTTTCCATGACTGCATGGAGCGAATAGGCGGAGGTAAGGTTGCTGCTGACACTACCTGCGTTCGAAGACTCGTCCGCTTACAACCCCAGATTGCATGCCGCTTCGTGGAGATTCATTGTTTTATGGCACAAAGCCAACCAGGATACTTGCAGCCAGCGTTGATGGTAGCTGGAGCGTATCAAGTCGAATTCAATGATGACTGCCTCATGAAAATGGTATTGGACAAGGCGAAAGACCTCAAAGCGGAAGATCATTTAGCACGTATTCGCTTTGCACCGGACATGGACAGCCTATCTCGCGAGCTACCCGAGCGAACTGCCGCGCGCGAATGGTGGCGATCATCTGTCAAGGAGCAAGGACATTGCGACAACTGCAGTAAACCCATTCGGAGAGGCGAAGGATATTTGATCAGTGGACGACAGATGATGATGGGCGAACACATTATTGATCTCGGCAAAGAATTGGTCTGCCGCGACTGTTTTGATAAGATATCACGAGGAGAGGACTAGTTTTATGGATGCGGATCAATTGCTGGAGGCGGTGTTCAAAGGTAATGCGTCTATTCAAGATGTCGAAGCATGGATTAAGGTGAACAAAGCGGCATTCGAACGACCCAGCCTAAAAGATTTGGCTAGCCTTGGAAGAAGCGAGGGGGACCGTCTCATTGACGCCTATTCGGATTGGGAGATTCGCGCTCAAAGCTTAGGTCGCGCTGCTTCGCATGCCTCCAAAAAGGTCTTCGAGTTAGATAAGAATGATCCCGCATCGGGCGTCACGCTAGCCAAAGCGCTTTGTCTTTTGTCACGGCTTCTGCATAATCCCCAAGCCGATGCTATGGCGGCGTTTCAACTCGGATACACGCTTTGGAAGTTGGGCAGTTATTTCGATGCTTCAGAGGCATTGGCGGAGGCGGCGGAAGGCTTTCGACAAGCAAAGGCGGATCCTCTAATGGAACTCTCGTCTCTGAGCTACCTAAGCGATTGCCTGCTGGAAGACAAGAGATTCGATGATACCTTCAGAGTATCGGGCCAATTGCGCGAACGTGCGACTGCCCATGGCTATGCTGGGTTTATCGTTCTTGCGACTTTCGACAGCGGCAAAGCCCTCAAGAATTTGGGGAAAGGAGACGAAGCTCTTGAATACCTTAAGCAGGCCCTCGACGGCCGCAAGGTGCTATCTGAAGACGCGGCCACCGAGCAGTCCGTCCCAGACTTGGAAGTTTTTCTCGACGCTTACGGGCAAGCTGCCCGGCAATTTGGGCGATTCGAGGAAGCTCTGGCGATATTTCAGGAACTGGCGGAGTTGCAGTCACAGGCCGGGGAGGTAGCACTTCAGGCACGCGCGATCAGCGATATCGGTTACACGTATCTCCAAGCCGGCGAAAAGGAAAGAGCTGTTCATTACCTAATACAGGCATCCGATCTTGCTGCCAGTGCTGGAGACATGACTAACGCGGCACGTTGGCGCAATCAAGCTGAACTGATGTGTGGTAAGAACACGGTGGCGTCCACGGCGCCTTGTGCGCAGGCGACCGTCTCCCATTCTGATAGTGCGGAAAATGTCTACGCTCTAAATGTACAGCTTCAGCGACTTTTGACTAGTCAGCACTATGATGATGCCATCAAACTTGGGCAACACGTCCTTGAGTGGGCACAACTTCAGCGTGATACTCACCTGGAGATTAATATTCGCAACACTCTGGGCTTGTCCTATATGAGCATGGATGATAAGGCGGAGGCCGTAAGGCAGTTCCATAAAGGTATCCAGTTGGCAGATAGCACAGGCGATGCCAGGGCTTCAATGTCTCTACGCTATAACTTAGCCAAGGCCTACATTCAAGCGCGCGACTACCAAGCAAGTCATGACGTTCTGTTGATGGGCATTGGATACTGTCAACAGCTCTTAGGTAAGCTGGATGCTTCCGAATTTAGACAAGAAGTCGTGGCAGGCAGTCTCAGTCTGTACGAGTTGCTCGTGCTTCTCCTGTCACAAGCCGATCATCAAGCAAACCATATAGGAATCCTTGCGATGACCGAGACGATCAGATGTCAGAATTTGCTCCGTTGGCTAAGGGCGGACTACTTGTTGGAGAGCACAAGTGCATCTGAAGACATTGTGGCGTCGGCACGCGGTCAGATCCAGACCATGCGAGAGGTGGAGATTGAGCTGGAAGTTCGGCACCTGGCTCGCAAGATAGTGGTAGCCGAAATGAACCGCTTGCGAGAACGCCGTGTACAAGCCGAAATCCGTGCAGATGCTCTCTTTGATCAACTAGGCTTCGCTGATCGTGGGTGGAGACGCAACCGGGACTTTCAGCCGTACGATGAGGTCGAGGAGGCTCTTCAAGAAGTGTTGGAACCTCGCTCGGCATTAGTTTGCTTATTTAGTATCCCGGAAGGGATTTCACCAATCGTAATCTACCGACATGGTGAAGAGATTAAGACTCTAGGGCGGCACATTCCTTGGGATCGTAATGATAGGAGGGATGCGTTTGCACGGTGGACTGGAAATGCAGCCTTTCGTCAAGGGCTGGGACGACTCTCGTTGGGGGAAATAACTCCAAGGTCGACTGCAGAAGCTAAGGCGCGGTTTGACGGCTTTTTCGACAAGGTACGAAAGAATCTGATTGAAGTGATTGTTGCATTGCTTGAGCAGATCCGGCCTGAAAAATTGACAATTGTTCCCCATGCTGAATTAGCACTCGTCCCTTACTGGCAGCTTGCGGACCTATGCACATCGGTAAATTGTATCAGTGTAGCGCCCAGCCTGAGTGCATTGCGTGTCTGCCTCGCACGCAAACGGCCGCTTCGTGGAGCAACCGTGGTCGTACCCGATCTATCCAACACACTCGCCAACGCTCGCAAGGAAATCGACTTTGTCATACAAGCTCGCGGAGATGGCCCGATATATGCGCGCACCGTAGACGAACTCCAGCGTGCGTCAGAGCGCTGTTCCCTGCTACATGTTGCAGCGCATGGGCTATTTAATGTTAATAACCCGTATCACTCAGGCTTCCTCGCGGGTCAACAAGAGACCGAAGAAGGATTATTTGTTCAGTATGTCGATCTTGCTTCTCACCAACTGTCGAACAGACCTACGCAGGGAGCTATTCGCCTCATGACAGTAGCGGAATGCATGACCAAATTGTCGCTGAGGCAGTGCAGGCTTGCAGTTCTCTCCACTTGCGAATCAGGCATCCCTCGTCAGCATGGCGGAGGGGAATTGACCGGTCTGCCCAATGCTCTTCTTGTTGCAGGTGCCAAGTCAGTAATCGCCAGCCTTTGGGAAGTCAACGATGCCGCCACGGCAATGTTGATGCGCTACCTGTACGAAACTTGGAACGGTGGAGCCGGATCTGAAGCGAGCCCTGCACGCGCATTGGCTGCGGCAAGGGATCGGCTGCGGCACGTTTCACGTGAAGAAGTCGAACGCGCTCTCGGACATGGTGTGCCATTGCCGCCTGGGGACACTCCGTTTAACCATGCGAGGTTTAGCGACGCATTTCAGTGCTTTGGGAGTTGGTGAGGGCAGGGCGTGGATCAGCTAGAGTAGCCCGGTGAGGAATTGCTTCTACGTTGGAGGGTGCAAGAAGTTTCTGGACAAGCGCTGAGACCGCCGAAGATACGCCGGACGAACGACGCTTGATTTTTCCCTGTGTGGCAACGATGTCTTTTCCTGAGACTAAGGAGCGCATTCACTTCAGTTCGGAAATCGAGGTGATGAACAGATCCGCCGACCAGCACCGGGACTTCGATGCCTTCGTCATGTCGGCCAAAGGAGAGACGAGCATAAGGAGCTTCCAGGAATGGGCAAGCGGCGAGCGGGTTACTCTGGCTATTATATTCACCGATGTTGTCGGCTCGACCACCCTGGGCGAAGAAATCAGGGACGAGGCCATGAATGAAGTGCGACGGGCGCACTTTGCCCAAAGCCGGAAGCTTATCGCCCGGTTCAAAGGCCGGGAAGTCAAGACCATCGGCGACAGCTTCATGGCGGCCTTCAAGTCCGTCGCCTCCGCGCTGGACTACGCCATGGCTCTCCAGAAGAACACGGGCCATCCCCAGATACAAATTCGTGCCGGCATTCATATCGGGCCGATGCATGTAGAGGAAGGCGATGTATTTGGTGGCACTGTGAACAACGCCTCCCGCGTGGTCGGATCTTTCAGTGGCGCAGAAATCCGGCTCAGCGATCGGGCCAAAGAAGATATCGATAAGCTCGGTGCCGGAAAGCACAAACGGTTAAGATGGCAGCGGCACGATGGCGTGGCTATGAAAGGCTTTCCCGGCACATTCACACTGTGGTCGGTGCAAAAGCATCCGGGCTGAGGATGTTCGAAGGTGCGCATTCTTGTGATCTGCGGTTGGCGAGAGCCAGGCAGTGGATCAATTATGGGCTGAAATTTGTTTCTGCCAAAATAGTCCTTCTCTCATCGATACTTCGCGGCTTCGCGCCTTCGCGTGATACCCTTGATCTTGCATCAGGACCCAGCAATAAACCCAACAGGTTTTTATCGGATTGCCGACTCCTGAGAAATTCGTGCAAGAGAAGTCGTTAGCGGAGATCAACGAACGCATTCGCGACGGGAGCGTCCGCGTCGTAACGGCAGAAGAGATGCCTGACCTCGTGGACGAGCTGGGCCCTGCCGGAGCCGTGCGCGAGGTGGATGTAGTAACCACTGGAACCTTCGGAGCCATGTGCTCCTCGGGAGTCTTTCTCAACCTGGGCCATAGCGACCCGCCCATAAAAATTTCCAAAGCTCTGCTCAATAAAGTAGAAGCCTACGGAGGCATCGCGGCGGTCGATCTCTTCTTAGGCGCGACGCAGCCCTCCGAAGACCGGGGAATAGAGTACGGCGGAGCGCATGTCATGGAAGATCTCATTTCGGGAAAGCAGATAGAGGTAGACGCCTTTGGTGCAGGCACGGACTGCTATCCACAGACGGAGCTGGAAACCAGCCTGCGCCTGGAGGATTTCAATCAGGCCATCATGGTCAATCCGCGCAATGCCTATCAGCGCTACAACGCGGCCACCAATTCCGCAGACCAGACCATGTATACCTACATGGGCACACTGCTTCCCCGCTTTGGCAATATTCACTACAGCGGATCGGGTGTTCTCTCCCCGCTATCCAATGATCCCAATTTCGACTATATTGGAATCGGTACGCGCATCTTTCTGGCCGGAGCGCAGGGGTACGTCATGGGAGCGGGCACGCAGCATAATCCTCAGAATAACTTCTCCACGCTCATGGTCACGGGCGACATGAAGAAGATGAATAATCGCTTTCTCAGAGCTGCGACATTTCATAAATACGGCCCCAGCCTCTACCTGGGGATTGGCATTCCCATACCAATCCTCAATGAAAAGTTAGCCCGGAGCACTGCCGTGCGGGATAGAGACATCACCGTTCCTGTGGTGGACTACGGCATCGCTCGCCGGGATCGGCCCTCTTTGAAGATGGTAAGCTACGAGGATCTGAAGTCGGGAATGATAGAGATTAATGGAAAAGAGGTCTCTACCTCCTCTCTCTCCAGCTTCCATGTAGCCAGGGATGTGGCCCTCACTTTGAAGCAGCAGGTGGAGAAGGGCGAGTTTCTGCTTAGCTCCGCTGTGGAGCCCTTGTCCCGTGTGGGCAGCTCTCGGCCCATGAAGCAGACCAAGGAATCGCCAAACGTGGGAGACGTCATGAGCCGCGACGTGGTCACGGTTCATGAGGACATCGGGGTAGAGGAAGCGGCCAGGCTGATTGTGAGCGGCAGCTTCGATCACCTGCCGGTGATCTCCCGGGATGGACGGCTGATGGGCATAATCACCGCCTGGGATATATCCAAGGCCGTGGCAGGTGGCAAATCCTCCCGCATTGGAGATATCATGACCCGACGGGTTTATTCTGTTAAAGCGGATGAGCCCATTGAACTCGCGGCTCGCACCTTTGATACGCACAGCATCTCGGCAATGCCGGTGGTAGACAGAGACAATAAGGTAATTGGAATGATCACCAGCAATCACCTTTCCCGGCTCTTCGCGCGGAGGCGATAGAACATGAAACTCATGTTGCATGTAGCTCCCGGCATTGTGCGCTATCCTCTCATAGCCTCAGTAATTCTGGAGACGAATGCTCTGGTGAACATCGAGAGAGCCAGCATCGATGCCGTGAGCGGAGAGATCGTCCTGGAAGTGCCTTCCGAAAAATGCCTGGAGGTGAAGGAGGCCTTCGAGAGGCGCGGGGTAAAGGTCGTGCCCCTGGAGATTCCCGTCATCAGGGATGAGAATGAGTGCGTGCATTGCGGGGCGTGTGTTTCCATCTGCCCGACCGGCACATTCCGCTTCGAGGATTGGCGGGTCGTGGCCGACTCAGGCAAGTGCATTCAGTGCGGAGCCTGCATCACGGGCTGCCCTCAGCGCGCTTTGAAGCTGGTCTTGAAGTAGCTCTAAGCAGGGGGCCTGTCACTTTTTTAGTTCCTTATTTTTTGTTGTTTGCCAGGATTAAGTACTTATAGCATATCTTTAATGAATTAGCGGTATGAGCATATGTCGGTTTTCGATTATACATTCAGTTGGTTTGAAAATTTTAAGTGAAGTTATTTATTCTAATTGCAGTTAACATAATAAGTATACATTTTATTTTCGTTACTGATCTTTTCTGTAGTCGACAAACAACTATAATCAATATTAATATTAATATATGTTAAAGTTCTGTTGACCAGAGACGCCTCTCGGCAGTCTGCTGTTTCTCTCGATTTTAGGGTTCTTGTTTTTCGCCAAAGGTGAATATTTGTAAGGAAAAAAGGTTCGCGCACGTTGCAGCCATTATTAATATCAAAATTTTAATTAATACAATTTTCAAAGCACAGGTAATAAGATGTCATTTAATGTAAAGTGTATTACTAATTTGTAGTTCGTTTATTAAAATACATATTAATTTAATTAAGTTATGAAAACAACAATCAAAAGAAATAGGAGCTTTTATATGGGGGGACAGTTAATACACAAAGAATAGGTTAGTGGTGTATATTTTAGCTGTTGTAGGGGAAGATATGATGATTGATACTGAGCCTCTATTTGATACGGAAAAGCAGTGGTTCATATCTAACAATAATATTTTATTAAACTTTTCCATCGACACGGGCGTGAAATTATCAGTCCATTCTTTTTTACATGTTATCTTTCTTAATTTTGTTACCAAGGGTGGACAAGATGACAGATGACAGCAACGTTTCCTCTCTCGGCATCCTTGCCGAGGCTCTTTGCCGGCCGGGAGGCTACGAGCCGGAGCTGCTGCGCTCTCTCTGTCGCCAGGGGCCTGATCTCGTTTCCCCCTTCATTGAGGCCATCCTCTCCTCCGATGAGGATCAGATGCAAAAGAAGTTAGCCCTGCTGGCTGATCATCTCTCAGGCAAGAGCAGCTCTGCTGCCTGGCTCAATTTAGGCCGGCTGGCAGCCAGTCTCTTCTTTCGCCGCGCCGCTGAGGAGTATTTTGAGAAGAGCGCCAGTCTGGCCCAGGCACAGGGAAACTCTGAGGGCGTATCACGTGCCTGGTCATTTTTAGGCAGCCTCTACAGTGATGACGAGGACTGGGATCGAGCCTGCCGGTTCTATGAAATGGCCTTGCGGCCCCTTGAAGGAGGCAAGAGCCCGCCTCTTGTGTGCTCCATCCTGGCAAATTTAGGCCGGGCCGCTCGCGAGAAGGGAGATCTCTCCAAAGCGGAGCAGTGTTATTGCAGGGCTTTGCATCTGCTCGATGATGATGATCATTCAGGTCGGGCCGATGCGCTCTATTGCCTGGGAGAGCTCTGCCGGATAAGAGGCGACTATGCCGGGGCTGAGGAACGCTATCAAAACAGCCTCTCCGAGCGAGAGAAGGTTCGGGATAAGGAGGGTATGGCGGCCTCGCTCGCCGCACTGGCATCTGTCCATCAGCTCACCGGGGCGACAAACAGGGTGGAAAGCTGCCTGGAAAAGGCCAGGCATTATCTGCAGGACATCGGCGACGAAATAGGCGCAGCCAGGATGCGCTTTCAACTGGCGGATTTCTTTTTCCTGGAAGGCAGGCACAAAGAGGCTGTGGATCACTATGAAAAGAGCCTGCCGGCCTTGGAAGAAGGCGACAGTATCCTGGCTGCTCGCGCTCAAAGTCGCATGGGACAATGCTTCCTGGACTCGGGAGACTATAACCTTGCCGAGAGTTATTTCGAGATGGCCAGAGAGATCATGCATTGCCAGGGCGACCTGAGCAGCGAGGCTGATCTGCTTATAATGCTTGCCGGCATTTTCCGCGTCCAAGGTCGGTTGGAGGAGGCAATGCATTGCTCCCGACGATGCCTGGAGATCAGAGAGCAGCAAAATGACCCCGGCGCAATTGCCGTCGCATTAAGCTGCACGGGATTGATTTATGCAGACCGGCGCGAATACAAGCAGGGAAGAGTTTGCTTTCAGAGGGCGGTAGATCTGTTTATGCAGACCGGAATATGCCTATCTGCGGCTGAGGCGCTCTCCAATTTAGGAAGCTTATGTCATCTGCAAGGCGAACAGGAGGATGCTTTGGACTGCTACAGCCGCGCTTTAGAGATCTTCTCTGCACTGGACAATTCTCAGGGCCGCTGTGTAGCCCTGTCCAATCTTGGCCTGATCTACCAGAGCATGGGAGAGCTCACTCTTGCCGAGGAATATTTACAAAAGAGCCTGGCGGCCAGAGATGGGGCGGATGTGCCTGGAGGAGCCGGCATTAAGCTCTCCTTAGGCCTGACGGCTCAGCTCAAGGGCGACTGGGACTATGCCCAGGATTATTATGAGCAGGCAGCCCAGGCTTTTGAAGATCTGGGAGACCTGCACGGCTTTTCTCTGGCGCAAAACAATCTGGGAAATCTTCATTCAGATCGGGGAGACATCCGCAAGGCCATTTTATGCTACAACTTGAGTCTGAATGCCAAGCGTGCTCAAAACAACCGGCATGGTGTGGCCACAACTCTTGCCAATCTGGCGGCTGCCTATTTCCAGGAGAGGGAATTTTTAGCGGCGGAGGAGATGTACCTGCAGAGCCTGGAGATCTTCCAAGAGATGGGCGATCGGAAAGGCGAGGTACAGTCGCTCCTCGGCCTGGCGGGGGCCAGGGCGGAGAAGGGGGAGCTAAAGGAAGCTATGTTGCATTTTCAGGACTGCCTTCAGATGGGTATGAAGCAGGAGGACTCCACTGTCATGACTGCCGCTTTGCATGGCCTTGTTAAGGTCTCTCTTCGGCTTGGTCTAGGGCGGGAGGCAAAGGCCGGCTATGTTCAGGTATTGGATGCCCTTCGATCCACGGGCGACTCAGGGGCGGTGGCGGCGGTCTTATGCTCCTGGGGAAATTTGCAAGCCGATCTGGGTGAGTGGGACCAAGCTCAGGATAACTATCGGGAGAGCCTGGCCGTCTTGGAGCGGCTGGGAGATGTTTATTCCATGGCCGTGGCCAAGAACAACCTGGCCAATATCTGTTACCGGCGCGGCGACTGGAAGCAGGCTCTTGAGAACTACCGCGAGAGCCGAGAAGGCTTTGCCAGGGAGGGTGACGATAAAAGCCAGGCATCCGTCTTGAGCAATATGGCCGGCCTCTGCTACAAGAGAGGCGAATGGTCCCAGGCCTTAGAGTGCTATCAGGAGAGCCTGGACCTCTTCGAGAGGCTGGAAGATCCGGCCGGAACGGCACAGGTGCTGGGCAATTTAGGCAACTTCTACCACAGCAGAGGCGAGCGCAGCCTGGCCAAAGAGCATTTCTTAAGAGCCCTGGAGATTTTAAAGCGTCTGGGTGATCGGCAGGGCGCCGCTGAGATGCAGGCCAACATCGATATGACAAAGGCGGGCCGAGACCGCATTCCGGAAGATCTCGATGATTACCATAAACAGCTTTTCGAGCTGAAAGCGGAAGGAGACCTCTCCGGCCAGGCGGAGGTGCTTTCTGCGCTGGCGGCTGGCCTCGCGGACCGCTGCCGGTGGGAGTCGGCCCTCTCCTGCTACCAGGAGAGCCTGCAGCTTTTTGCAGCCGTCGGGGAGATCTACAACCAGGCTCAGATCCTCTTCAATATGGCCCTGGTTTATAAGGACAAGGGCGATTTAACTGGAGCCGTCACGCTTATTGGCGAGGCCCTGCAAATCTTCCAGAAACTTGATGCCGCCCCCTGCATCGCCCAAGCAGCGCTTAATCTGGGCATCATTCTTGGCCTGATGGGCCAGGCGAAGGAGGCTGAAGGCAACTTTGAGCAGGCCATCCGTCTGCAAGAGGAGCTGGAAGCTCTCCCCGATCTTTGCGAGGCATATCTGGCAAAAACGCAATTCCTGGTCCGGGAGGGGCGGCTGGTTGAAGCGGAATTCTATCTCAGCCGGGCTGAGACGCTCATATCCCGCACCGATTATCCGATCCTCAATATCCTGCTTTACAATACACAAGGGGAGCTTCATCAGAAAGAGGGCCGCTTTTGCGAGGGAAAAAGCAGTTTTGAGAGGGCTTTATCCCAGGCTATAAGGCTATCCAATCCTTATGAGGAGGCAAAAGCCATTGCCAATCTGGGAAGGCTGGCATTGCAATTCAAGGACTATCCCCAGGCCCTGGTCAAGCTGCAGCAGGCGCTGGCCGCCATGAGCCGCCTGGGGGCAATGTTTGATGCCCTGGCCCTTTACCAAGATCTTCGCAGCCTCTTCCTGGCTCAAGGGGATTATGCACGAGCGGAGGAGATG
Organism: Methanothrix sp.; assembly: GCA_026394565.1. GTDB lineage: Archaea > Halobacteriota > Methanosarcinia > Methanotrichales > Methanotrichaceae > Methanothrix. The sequence goes on along the minus strand of JAPKYA010000122.1, from coordinate 3,478 downwards.
GCAGCACTTAGAGAGCGTGAAGCGGGAGGGCTCGGATTTGCGGACCGAAATGCAATGGGGCGGGCCGGCAGCAAGGACGAGGTTGCCCAGGACTATGCCCGCCTGCAATTATTCTGCCATGAGGAAGGCCCGCACGCCGGAGCTGCCCAATTGCAGCAAAGCAGAATCAGCTAGAGGTCGGACCAGACCATGGAGGGCAATAGGCTGAGCTGCAGGTCGATCTCCGCCAGAGCATGCCTGATCTGCGGCTCCTTGAGGAGCAGATCCAGCTCGCTCAGATGGCCCATCACTTCACCGATGGTGGCAGCTTTATGCTCGCTCCGATAGCGAACCGGGGCATAAAATATCTCGCCGTTGGCAGGGGCCGCCTCCACGCCAAAGAAGTCGCGGCTGTAAAAGCCCTTGAACTTGAGTATGATGGGCTTGTAGACCTCTTTTAAAGCCGGGACATAATATTCCTCCAGCACCATCTGCTGCACTCTGTTCTTGGTTTCGGCGATGCGCAGCCGAATGTACCCCTGGCCGTGGATATAGCCCGCGTAATGGATGTCGTATTTGATGCGTGAACGCAGGTCGGTATGCAGTCCCAAGGTAAACTCGCAGGTATCCTCTGTCTCCGTCGGATCTAAGTTGAGGAAGTACCTGATGAAAAGAGCGTACTGGTTTTCAAAGGTGATGTAAATGTAACTCTCGTCTCTCTCCGTACTCTTGACAGCGATATCGCGTACATTCCAGCCGAAGAGCTTCTGGGCCTCTTCTTTGGTGAAGCTATGTAGCGCAAACTCGCGAACCTTCTCCAGGAGATCTCCCATAGTTTCCATTTGCATTCACTCAATTCTCAAATCGGATAAACATTATGCTGAATTATTCAATAATTCGGACGCTCAGACCTTTCTAGAAATAGTTATATAATGTTGCCCACAAGCACAAACTAGGAAAAAAATTTGCGGAGGCAATTACATGATCAATAAACTAATCCTGGCTACAATAGCCATATTGCTGACGATATCTTTATCGATGGCATTGGAACCTCAGGGCACACAAGAACCGGGCAATGGATCGGCTAATACCGACATCAAGGAGGCAGCTTCGGGAACCGGCCAAAACCAGACGGCCAATGACAGTCTCTTTTTGGAGGATTTCAACCGAGTGAATGATCCCTACAAAGAGACGCTCTTCGCCACTGGGCAGGGACGCAGGAACGAATCCATCAATTATTACGCAAATCTCACTGTTGCCTTGACGGCATTCCAGGAGAAGTATAAGGACTTCCGTCCCGCTGTAATCAAGGCCGATGAACAGTTTTCCGGAGATATGATGAATGCGTCTGCCATCATTTCCGACGTAAAGGATGGCGTCTACACCGGCAACCTGACCGAAGCTCACAAGAAGCTTGAAGAAGTCAGGCCGATCTTCCAGAAGATCCTTAATCGCAATGGTTTACTGCCGCTCAGCGTGGCACTGGTTGACTTCCATGATGTCATGGAACTGGTACTGGATGCTGCCAATAATAAGGACGCATCCAAGGTAGAGGAAGTCTACCCCAAGGCAGATGAAAAATTGCGAGCGGTAGAAGCTATCAGCAGTGATCCTGGAATAATTTCTATAAGAGCTAACTTGGATGAGGTATTGAGCCTGGCAAAGGAGAACAAGACAGCAGAGCTGCCGGCCAAGGCCGGCGATCTCAAGGCGAGCTACGTTAAAGTCTATTTGGCAACGAGCTAATCCCCAGGAGGCGCAAGGATTCGGGAAAGGGGTTTGGGGTTGGCAGAGATCAACCCAAAAATTTTTTCTGAATACGCATCATCCACCGCGCATACCGCACTTAGGGCATGCTTCAGCACTTGAACCGATTTTTGAGCCGCATTCAGAACATAACTTAGTAATTTCTTTTGCGTCTGCCTGTTTTTTGCGCTTCCAGATCGCAAGAATGGTACAATCAATATATAATGCCGCTTCTCTCAATAATGATATTGACTGAACCGATGCTAGAATATCATTCCACGTTCCATTTATAATAGCACATAACCTCAATAGGCCATCTGCAATCAGATCTTTTTTTGTTATGTCTGCCACTACATCATCTTCAGAGCTGCATTTGGAACATGAGTTAGTGTTTTTAGCCATTTCCGTCGGTTCTTGGACTTTTTCCGTGTTCCTAGACATGTTCCTCCTGCAACCAGACATTAGGATGTCCTGCAATTATATCATCATTTCCGAAAACCGCATTCCATTTGAGATCACAATGCAAATCGGCCTGGCAAATAGTTAAATAATAATCAGTACAAATGTAGGCTGAAATAAGGAGGCGACTTTATGATCAAAAAAATAATCCTAGCTACTATGGTCTTGATGCTAGCCGTATCAATATCGCTTGCTGCTGGACCTCAGGGCATACACGAACCAGGCACAGGACTGACAAATCCTGATATCAAGGAGGCAGCCCAGGGAACAGGTCAAGGTTTAAAGACGGTAAATGAGTCCAATGCATCAACATCCACCCCCGGAATTCATGAACCGGGAACGGGAATAACAAATCCTGAAATGAAACAGGCTCCTCAAGGGACAGGACAGGGCAACCAGGCGCAAGCTGCAGAGCCTGCCAAGCAAACCGAAACTCCCGCTCAGAAGACTCAGCCAGGGTTCGAGGTTATTTTTGCTCTAACAGGTTTTATCGCGGTTGCTTTTATTGTATTTAGAAAAAGAAATTAAGTCAAATCTACTATTTTTTTCTTAACACAAGGACAGGATTAACAACGCCGCGGCTAAGGTGAGAGCGATTGCCGTCTGCATGAGTTGCAGGGAGCGCGGCACATCCTGGGTCTCAGGCTCCATTCCTCCCTCCACCAGCACATAGTAGCCGGGCTTCTCCAGGCGGATATTTAGCGCACCGGCCAGGGCCGCCATGGGCCAGCCTGAGTTGGGGCTGGGCGTCCTGCCGTGGTCGCGCAGAGCCGCGCGCAGGGCCGCGCCCGCCCTAGCAGGCCTCGCCAGGGCGATGAAAAGGATGGAGAGGCGGGCGGGAAGGAAGTTGGCCAGATCATCGAGCTTAGCTCCGGCAAAGCCGATCTCTTTGAGCCCTCGGGTCTTGTAGCCGATCATGGAGTCCATGGTGCTGACGGCCTTGAAGGCCAACGCGGCCTCCAGGCCCAGGCCGAAAGGAGCAAAGAGCAGATAGTAGAAGATGGGCGAGAGGATGGAGTCCACATAATTCTCGGAGAGCGACTCTATCACCGCCGAGCTGGCCTGACTCCTGGAAAGGGAGGTCGTATCGCGGCCCACCAGAGAGGGCAGCATCGACTTGGCCTCGTCCATGTCCCTGTCGATCATTTGTCCGATGTCTCGGGAGACCTGCAGAAGACAACGAATCGCGAAGGTGGACTTGAAAAGGTAGGCGGAGATGAGTAGTGGCAAGAGGGGAACATATCCTGCTGCTTTCACAGTCAGGTGGCCAGAGAGAACAGTTACTACTATTACA
>JAPKYA010000031.1 GCA_026394565.1 Methanothrix sp. | reverse complement strand
ATCATCTGAATGAGCGCAGTAGGAAGAATGCTCTTATGCGTGAGATCGCTGACATTTCTGGGATCAAGGTCGGCCAGAAAAAGCCATCTAAGGGAGGTGGATAATCGCCTCTTGTTTTTGGTTTTATGTGGTTTTCCATGGGAAACCCGTCTATTCCGACGATGCTGGCGAGCCGGGAACTAAACTCCGAGGGCGAGTTCCACAAAAACAAGGATTATTTGTTTACTTATTTTTAGCTCTTGCCTCATTTTCTGTTATCCGTGCTTCGACGATTCTTTTTACGAGCGCCGCAGGAAGTGGATTTTCGACCGAGAAATGAATGGTTGTCCCTGAAATATCATAGTCTTCAAGTTCGCTTTTGAACATTTCCAAAATCGATTTGCTTGCTACAATGAAACTGCAATAGTTCTTGCGCGCGACAAAGTGGACCAGTGGCCCGTGATATTTGTAGGTCGGTATCTGATAGCTGATGACCTCTTCGGCCTTCGGTGCGGCAGCCTTGATTGTCTTGCGAAGCTTCTCGAGAGCGTCCCTTGCATCTTCTGGAAGCGTTGAGAGGTAGTCGTCCACATCTTTTGCCGAAGCGCTCTTCTTCGCAGCGCTGTCCTTTGAAATTACCTTCTCCATATATTTAACAAACTTTCCATTGGAACGTATAAATAATTTCCTATGAGGTCACGTCCGAGGGCGAGTCGGAACACATGCGAACAAATTAATATGAGCAGATTCAATGATATCATATTAATCGTGATGTATACGAGGGAGCGGTCATGATCAACTTATTCAAAAAGGAAGCAGCGAGCACGACGAAGGTAAATGAAAAAAAAGAGAAACAAGAAGCTCGAAGGCAAAAAGCGCAAGCTAGAGGAGAAAAGCCGATAAAATAAATTTGATTTCTCCTTCAGGTGAAGCATATCATGATAATTAGAATCTCAATGCACACTGTCCTGGCAGCAACTGCCGTGGCAGTTCTTTTCGTAACCGCCGTCCAGGCCGGAGAGATGGATATGAAGAGTCTTGTTGTCAAATTGGGCTTTGATCGGGTTCCCGATGAATATACCTGTGAAGGTATGGACGTATCGCCAAGTATCGAGATTCAAGGGCTCAATGCCACATCCATGGCCGTGATTGTTGATGACCCGGACGCGCCCTCCGCCACCTTCACACACTGGCTTATCTGGAATATCCCGCCCGCAGATGTCATTCCTAAGGCCATAGCCAAAAGCGCCGCCCTCAAAGAGCCCTTCTCCGCCCTGCAGGGAACGAACGACTTCGGAGAGATAGGATACTCCGGCCCCTGCCCGCCTCCCGGAAAGCCGCACAGATATTTCTTTCGCGTATTTGGCCTGGACAGGATGCTGAACTTGTCGGCAGGCGCCACGGTAGCCGATCTGGAGAAGGCGATGCAAGGCCATGTGCTGCAGAAGGGAGAGGCAGTGGCAACCTATGGGCGGTGATTTTTTAATTGAAAGATAAGGCGCTTTTAGCAACATATTTAATATCTTTCAAGTTTAGAGAATTGAAATGAAGCATTCCGGTGGAGGACTTATGAATATTGAATCCAGGTTGTTCATGCATACGGTGTTGATCCTGATGGTTCTGGCATGTGGAATCAATGCCCTGGAACCGTCTGATATTTTAGGGAATTTCTCTGAACGCAGCGACATGAGCGGTTTGGACATGAGCGGCATGAATATGACCGGAATGCACATGAATCAGTCCAATCTGAAAGCGACCGATTTGAGGGGCTCCAATTTAAATGGCGCTTTCTTGATATCTTCCTGGTTGAACGGTGCCAATCTCTCGGGTGCAAGCCTGATTAAAGTAGACCTGAGCAGCGCATTTTTGAATAACGCGGATCTCCGCGAGTCGGATTTAAGCGAATCAATCTTAGCAAGAGCGAAGCTCTCTAAAGCCAGGCTGAACAATGCTCGTCTTGTAGGGGCCGATCTCACAGAGGCCGATCTCTCGGATGCAGATCTTTCAGATGCGGATTTGACCGATGCCAGGCTCTTTCGAGCCGATCTGAGTGGTGCTACACTGCGAAATATGTACCTGTTTGGTGCCAATCTAATTGGGGCGCATCTAAACTGGGCGGATTTAAGTGGAGCTTTCCTCTCTCGCTCCCAGCTATCTCGGGCAGAGCTATACGGTGCCAACCTCAGCGGCGCAGATTTGACAAATGCCGATTTTACCAGATCTTACCTGATGAGGGCCAATCTAGGCGGAGCGCATTTGGATTCGGCCAGCCTGGCCTATGCCGATTTAACCGAGGCCGATCTCACAGGTGCTACCCTGTCTCGAGCTGGACTGCAGTATGCAGACTTAACTCGGGCCGAACTATCAAATGCAGATTGCTCAGATGCTAATATGGACTCTGTTAGATTGGTCGGCGCGAAGATGAAAAACACTAAGTTGGATCGCGTAATATTGCGTCAGATCGATCTTCGGGGATTGGACCTGAGTGGTGCATCCCTTAAAAAGACAGTTCTGAACTTAGTTTATCTGAATAATGCGAATTTGAGCCATGCCGACCTTAAGGGTGCCAGCTTAAATCAGGTTGATTTAACGGGGACAAATCTGACAAACGCCAATTTGATGGATATCAGCTACGATCAGTTCACTCAATACTCTCTGGTCGGGACAAAGCTGGACGGCGCAGTTATGTCCGATAAATTAAAGGCCGATCTTCAATCTAAATTAAGCTAGAGCTGGCACCAACATATATATTTTAGAAACACATAGATGATGATAATGAATAAAGACCTGGAAAGCCTCCTCTCCGAATTGAAGGCCGTTCATGAAGATCTGCGGCTCATCCCTACGGAGATAATAGTAGTATCTGAGTGGGTGCGGCTGAAGTGCAGATATGGCTGTGACAATTATGGAAAGCGTCTCGGCTGTCCGCCTTTTACCCCCACCCCGCCGCAGACCAGAGCCGTTCTTTCCGAATACAGAAATGCCGTCCTGGCCCGCTTTGAGGCCAAGCCTGACCCCAAGCTCGCGCCCAAACACGCCGGGCGCTCTCTCTCCAACTCCACGATCAAGATGCAAAAGACCGTGGCCGAGCTGGAAAGAGCCGCCTTCTTGTCCGGCTGCTACAAGGCATTCGGCATGAACGCCATGCCCTGCGCGCTTTGCGAGACATGCGTTATCGAGGAGATGCAAAAGAAGGACCAGGCGGTCTTCGATCTGGATAGCGTGAAATGCAAGAATAAAGAGATCATGCGCCCCTCCATGGAGGCCTGCGGCATCGATGTCTTCAAAACCCTGCAAAACGCCGGCTACAAGCCTCGGGTTCTCAAGGACTGCAAGGAAATGGTGGAGCTGTTTGGGCTGATACTGCTTGACTAAAATTCTTGATACATATCAGCTAATAAGCTAATATACCATCACATCCTCCTTCTGGTTTGATGCAATGGGAATTGATCGGGTCGAGTGCAGCCGTTTTGACAATGTTCGGCTTCGTGCCCCAGATACTCAAGATATATAAAACGCAGTCTGTAGCGGATGTAAGCCTGGTTATGCTCCTGCAATTCTGCCTGGGCATGCTCCTCTGGCTGCTCTACGGCTTGCACATTCGGGATAACATTCTCATCGTAGCCAATACCGTATCTTTTCTGAGCTTGATAGTGGCCATAGGATTATTTTTAAAATACAGGAAGAGACAAATTAAGCATCAATAATCAGCTCGTTTCCAGTTTTTCTCTGATCCGATGCTGCAGCCGTTCTAATGAGCTTTTGGTGCACTGGCGATTTTCACAGGGGGAGAAATCCTTTGGGCTGCAGCCGGCCAAAAGATCCATGACCCTGTCCGCAATATCGTAAGCCTGCAGATCCTCAAGCTTTTCCAGGAAAAGCGAGGCACGGGAGTTAAAATTTCTGCATTTTCCTGCATCGGAAACACTATTCTCATGCAGCTTATAAAGCTCGCTTAGCTCTCTTTGCATCTTCAGCCAGTTTTCTCTGTCCATCGCTGCAAAATCTGTATTTTCCAGGCTTATAAAGCGATGCCTCAGGAGACGGGAAGAATATTAATATTTCATTGATCTTTCGCTTCGAGATGGAATTCCTGCAAACAGACTCTTTGCCGGATTTATTGAATCTGCAAAGTCTCATTGCCGCAAATCTTCCCTGCCCGGAGATCTTCATGCTGCATGATGATATGTACTTCCAGGAGACACTCCGCCTGAATCGCTCGATTATTGGCGTTACAACCGGGGAAGAATTGATTGCCTACAGCATCATTCGCATTCCCGGCCTTGCCGATGACAACCTGGGCAAAGATCTTTCTCTGCCGGAAGGAGAGCTGATGAAAGTCGCCCATCTCCAGGCGGCTGCGGTCCACCCTGCCTATCGCGGCAATGGTCTGCAGCGAAAGCTCACTTCTGCACATCTGCGTGTGATTGAAGAAATGGGATACGAGCATGTCTGCTGCACAGTATCTCCTAAAAATCCCGTAAGCCTCGCCAATATTCTCTCCTGCGGACTGGTGATTGAGGGACTCTGCCCTAAGCAGCAAGGCTGGTGGAGATATATTATGCATAAGAACATTTTGCGTCCAAATCTCATTGAGATGGAAGGGCGGAATGTTTGCAGAAACGAAATTATAATCCCAATCTCCGACATCGAAGGTCAATTAGATCTCTTGAAAAAAGGCTTCAAGGGTGTCAAGATGGCATACACTCACGAAGGCGCAGAAGTAATTTATGCAAAGTGCTGATTTGCTTAATTTTTGCCTTTTTATCGCACTGCCATTGCCACCAGATCTACCAGATCTATCACTTTCTCCCCGGCCCCCGCATCTCTCAGATTTCTGATGCAAAGAGGACAGGAGGCGACAATGTAGTCCACACCATCCGGAACATCCTCCAGTCTCTTTCTGGCCATCTGCAATGATAGATCCTTGTATCCGGCTCGAACCCCGCCCCCGCCTCCGCAGCATCTGGCTGCCTTTCCGGAAGTCTTCATCTCTTTAAGGCGGCAGATGGCCTCGATCACCCGGCGCGGCTGCTCATAGATCTGATTGTGCCTGCCCAGATGGCAGGGGTCATGATAAGTTACCGTGAGATCAAGCTGCGCTATATCCAGCTGCGAGATGTGCAGAGCTAAGAACTCCGGGACGCTTTGCACCCGAAAGTCCTGGGGGTAGCTCTTCTTAAGTGTAGTGTAGCAGCCTGCGCAGCCTGTAATTACAGTTCGTGCTCCAGTCTCGGCGATCTGCCTGCAGTTCTCATCCACAAATCTGCGGGCATCAAATCCGGTGCGCAGCAATGGCGAGCCGCAGCACAACTCCTTGGGAAGAATTGTTGCCCCAAAGCGATGCAGAAGTGCAAAGGTATTGGCCGCAGTCTCGGTATAGCGGTAGGAATTCATGCAGCCTACAAAATAGACGTAGTCTGCCTTTTTTGTGAGAAGGCTTCTGTCTGTCAGCCAGGACAGCCTGTCACTCGATTCGGCAAAGGTATTGCCGCTGGCAAGGATATTTCTGCTGAGATCTGCTTGCTGACGTGTCATCTTCCCCAGGGAGACAAGCTGTCTTCTGGCGCTCTCGATCATCTCCGGGGGATTCACGCCGGCCGGGCAGTTTTCCGTGCATATCCCGCAAGTGGTGCAGGTATTCAGGCTGTCTAAAACCTGCGAGTCGGGCTGAAGGCCGCAAGTAAGCGCCTTTAGAATCATAATTCGACCCCGGGTATTGGCCGACTCCCAGCCCGACTCCTCAAATACGGGACAGAAGGTGCGGCAGCTTCCGCATCGCACGCATTGATTGATCGCCCTTAGATCGAGATTCATCTTTTTAAAGCCCCATCTTTCCCGGATTTAAAATCCCTTTGGGGTCCAGGGCCTTTTTAATGGATTGCATTACAGAAAATGCCTCCGTTCCTACCTGCTCCGGCAAATACTCCGCTCGAGCCAGGCCGATGCCGTGCTCAGAGCTGACCGTTCCGCCCAGCTCCATAGCCGCCCTATGGATTTTATCTGCAGCAAGCAGCAGCTTCTCCCATTGCTCTTTATTCATGACATCGATGAAGAGGGCTACGTGCAGATTGCCGTCTCCAATATGGCCGTATTTCATGGCAGGGATATCAAGCTTGGCTGCAATCTGCTGCACTTTTTTAATCAATGCAGGAATCTCTTTGATGGGCACACCCACATCCTCGCCCATATAAATCCGGGTCTTCATGGGATCCAGCCGGGAAATGGCAGCTCCTACCAGCCTTCTCGCCGCCCAGATGCCGTCCATCTCCGGGCCGTCGGCAATCCTCACGCTCTTGGCCGTGGGTTGGCAGATCTCCGAGATTTGCCTGACAGCCTCAGAGGTTGAGCTTTCCGTTCCGTCCACCTCGAACAAAATCACATCTCCGTCCTCGGGTATGGCTGGCATCGGATCGCAAAGCTTCAGAACCTGCAGAGTTGTCCTGTCCAGGATCTCGCAGGCTGAGGGAGTTATGCCGCTTGAAAATATCCTTATTACCGTCCGGCCGGCATTCTCCGCCTCATCAAAGCATGCCAGCACGAGCTTTCTCGTCCTGGGCATGGGGGCAATTTTCAGTCCGGCACGGGTGATTATCCCCAGTGTTCCTTCCGATCCTACAAAGAGACGGGTGAGATCGTATCCAGCAGATGATTTGAGCACCTTTTTTCCTGTATGAATGACGCGCCCATCTGCCAGCACCACCTCCAGATCAAGGACGTAATTTCTCACCGTTCCATATTTAACCGAGCGCATGCCGCTGCTGTTGTAGGAGATCATTCCTCCGATGGTGCACATGGCCAGGCTTCCCGGATCGGGTGGAAAGAAAAATCCGTAGGGCTTTAAGGCCGAATTGAGCTTCTCAGCTATCACTCCCGGCTCAACAATAGCCTGCTGGTTTTCTATATCAATTTCCAATATCCTGTTCATGCCTGACATGTCCAGGACAATGCCGCCCCTAACCGGAGAGCAGCCGCCGGCAAGCCCGGTGCCCGCCCCCCGCGCGACGGCGGGGATAAGGTGTTCGCTGCATAGCCGCAGGATACGGGAAACCTGGCCTGTGCTCTCCGGGCGCACAACGAAGTCAGGCAGTCCAACGACTTGGGAGGCATCGCCGGCGTAGCAGCACATCTCGCCGGGAGAGGCAGATACCCTGTCTCCAACAATCTCCTTTAGCTCTTGCAGAATATTCATCATAACTATTTCGGTCAATCTCGTCATCTAAAAAGCAACATATATAAACTCTCACTTTTCTTCAAGATATAAATTCATACAAAGATAACTATATTAAAATAAATAAAATATAAGATAATTTAATTAAAATATTATATAATATTACTAATTTTAATTATTATTAATAAATTTATGCGTTTTTAATTTTTAGATATTATTAAATATATAATAAAAACTCTTTAGATACTAATGAGATATAATCAATTTAAAAGAATCATAATCATATAAAATAATAAAACAACCATTATAATAAAACTGAAAACATCTATAAAATTAAATTTTAATATAATATTTTTATACAATTGTAGTTAATTTATTTATAATTTAAATTTTAAAAATTTTATAAATACTAATTAAGCATTAAACTCCTATATGTAACGCAAGAGATTATTATTTATAAAATTATAGCAATTTTTGTAAAGAGCTTAGTTTATTCTGATAGTTTATATGAATAACTTATGCTTGAGAAGCTCTTCAATTGTTGAAGTAGGTTTTCATGTCGCAAAGCATGGGTGTGGGTGGAGAGAAGGGCATATTCATATAGTATGTGGAATAAGTGTTCTATCAAAGTTGGCGATCTTTGAACGGGTTAGGGGTTTGAGTATATAGTGTATAGGAATGATGTCTATCTTCCAGATTCAATAGCTTTTTCGAGCAGATTATCACAACTTCAAGGTGCTATCAAATTCCGAGGTAATTCTCTTTCTAAGAGGTCTTAAGAATCAAATAAAAAAATTAAGTTAATAATAAATGTTATTATTTATTTAAATGATAATTGTACTATTATGATTTTTATGTTATAATTGTACATTTTATAACATTGTTTTATTTTATGTACTAATTAAATAAAATTATATAATTAAGATTAATATGTTGTTATTTGTTTTTAATAGTTTATTATTAAATATTTAATTTTAAAAAATTATTATATTTGATATTATTTCAGTTATATTATTGCGTTGTATATATTGCTATTTATACTTATTTCTACTAAATTTATACTTGCTCTCATGGAAAATAAAGTGAGAATTGATGGCACTCAGATTTTTATCGATGATATGAATAAGTCTATCTTAGCTTCTTTATTTTTTTATCATTATATAGACTAGTAATGATAGCTCTCACGCACCTCTCAATAGCAATATCTTCCTCATCAAGGAACTTCAGTGATCCCCATAGTCCGTCGATATTTTTATATTGAAATGAGGGAAAGCCTTATTAATTCTGTTATTGTAATGCCTCTCTACTAATCCGCAAAAAGGCAAGAAGCGTAGGTTTCAGCCTAGTCATGCATATCAGGAGCGAGCACCCAGGCTGTGAAACTCCTGCAAGTAGCTGGTAGCTTAAGGATCAGCAGCATTCTGAGCACTTAGAGCTTGGCTGACAGCACACAGGTAAGCAATCTTTTTTTGCTCCATTATTTGCCGAAAATAAGCTTTCACTATCATGGGGTGATCTTAATAAGTGATTATAACGCGGTGAGAGACGCTGGAAGGTCCCTCATAAAGCTGATATGGGATAATGTGTCGGATGACGGGCCCTGGAGGAAGAACACGGGCATCGACTCAGAGACCCAGATCGTCCTTTCCTCCCCCGAGACTGCTTTGGAGCAGCACAAGCTCTCCATCTTTCTCTATAGGATAGAGGAGGACACCTATCTCAGAAGCCCAGGTTGGGAGGAGATTGAGGGTGATACAGGCCGCACCGCAAGGTTCAGGGGACCGACTATGAGCCTTCGCCTATTCTACATGATCACCCCCCATTCTAAGGAGGACGAGGCAAACCATATCATCATCGGCAGGGTGCTGCAGATATTCAACGATAACCCTGTGCTGAGAGCACCATTCCCTCAAGGGAGCCTCTCTGGATGTGAGCTGAAGCTGATCTTCACCTCCCTATCCATCGACGACATGAACAAGATTTGGGGGATAATCTCCAAATCCAGGCCTTATATGCCGTCATTATATTATGAGGTCTCCGGGATCGGGATAGAGTCTTCGAGGGTAATGGAGACCGGCAGAGTGGCCGAGGTCGAGTTAAGCCTCTCGCAGAAGTAGGGAGGAGATATCAGATAGCTCCGAGGTTATAATAATTCCAGAATAATCTATCTCCCCTGAAACATTTTTAGTTATCCACTCATGAAGTGGGGTGAAGATATGCCAGAATACTTGACACCAGGCGTATACATTGAAGAAATTGATATCGGCCCCAAGCCGATAGAAGGAGTGAGCACGAGCACAGCTGGCTTTGTGGGCCCGACTGATAAGGGGCCATTAGATCCCAGGCTCGTGACGAGCTTTGAGCAGTTCCAGAGAATTTATGGAGGCTTTAGAAAAGACAGCTTTATGGCCTATGCGGTAGATGGTTTCTTCAGGAATGGAGGAAGTCGCTGCTATATCGCCCGGATCATTGGAAAAGGGGCGAAAGAGGCGAATTTGTCTTTGAGACGAAAGGAAGAAGCAATAAATGTGGTCGCGAAAGGCTCCGGTTTATGGGGCAATGAGCTCTCGGTAATGATTGAGGATGGAACGCTCGATCCCAATCTGTTCAAGTTGAGCGTTGCCAATGGCAAGAAGCCGGGTGAAGACGAGCCTCAGATCGTCGAGGTCTTCGATAATATCTCGACTGATGAATCATCCAGCAATTACTACGTGAAGACTGTGAGCGGTGTCTCCAACTTCATCGTCCTCAGTCCCAAAGGCAAGGCTGAGGGGGCAGAGGAGGCAGGAGCGAAACCCAAGTTCGTACCTCTTGCAGGAGGAGACGACGGCAAAGCCCTGGCGGCAACCGATTTCATGGGAGGATCGGATGGGCCGGGCGGACGAACCGGGCTTGAATCCTTTAATGAATTCGATGACATCTCCATTGTCTGCATCCCGGACGAGTCCAAGTTCCCGGATGTTCTGGCAGATGCTCTTGTGACCCATTGCGAGAAAAGGAAGGACAGGTTCGCCATCCTCCAGGCAGAGAAGTCGTCCACGGATATACCGAAACTTCGGCCGCCCAAGGCCTCCAAGTATGCAGCCTTTTACTATCCCTGGATAAAGATCCTCGACCCCCTGACAGGCTTGCCTATCCTCGTTCCCTCCGGCGGACACGTGGCCGGCGTCTACGCTCGGGTCGATCAGGAGAAGGGGGTCCACAAGGCCCCGGCTAATGAGGTCGTAAATGGAGCGCTCGGTCTCGAGTTCAATATCACCAAAGGGGAGCAGGATGTCCTGAATCCAAGAGGCGTCAACTGCATAAGGGCCTTCCCTGGCAGGGGTATACTGATCTGGGGGGCTCGTACGGCTGCAAGCGATCCCGCCTGGAAATATGTGAACGTCCGCAGGCTCTTCATATTCGTTGAGAAGTCCATAGAGGTGGGGACGCAGTGGGTCGTCTTCGAACCCAACGACGAGAAGCTCTGGGCAAGGGTGAAGCAGACGATCAACCAGTTCCTAACGAGCGTCTGGAGGTCTGGAGCTTTGATGGGCACAACCCAGGAAGAGGCATTCTTCGTCAAGTGCGACAGGACGACGATGACCCAGAACGATATAGACAACGGCCGCCTGGTGGTGCTTGTGGGCATAGCGCCCGTAAAGCCTGCGGAGTTCGTTATCTTCAGAATAGCCCAGGTTGCTAAAGGATCTGAGGTATCGGAGTGATCTAGATGGCAGTCGGTCAGAGAAATGATCCCTATAGGAACTCGAGGTTCCTCGTGGAGATAGACGGCATTGTTCAGGCGGGATTCAGCGAGGTCACCATCCCCGACTCATCCAACGACGTCGTGGATTACAGGGAAGGAAACGACCCGCCCACAACAAGAAAGCTGCCCGGCCTGGTCAAGTATGGAAATGTCACCCTCAAGTGGGGAATCACAAACTCCCTGGAGCTGTATGAGAAGTGGAGGCTGCCGGTCGAGGAGGGGAAGGTTGCATCAGCCAGGAAGAACATGGCAATAATTCTCATGGGCGACGACGGGACGCCTTCCGCCAGGTGGGAGTTCCATAATGCCTGGCCCACTAAGTATGATGCCCCAGACCTCTCCGCCAAGGGCAACGATGTGGCCATAGAGACCCTCGAGATAGCTCACGAGGGGATGAAGAGGGTGAAGGTTTAAGAGGAGCGTTGATGTTCCAGACCGAATACGAGTTCACCCTTCCCAAGGGCTATGTGGACGAGGAAGGGCAACTACATAAGGACGGGATCATGAGGCTCGCTACTGCAGCCGATGAGATCCTCCCCCTTAAGGACCCAAGGGTCCAATCGAATCCCGCCTACCTGACGGTCATAATCCTCTCTCGGGTTGTGACAAGGCTGGGCAGCCTGCAGAGCATCAATCCCAGGATCGTGGAGGGGCTCTTCGCATCGGATATCGCCTATCTCCAGGAGCTTTACCGAAAGATCAACGGTGACGGCTCAACCAATATCAGGGCGGTCTGTCCAAAATGCAGTAACGAATTCGAGGTGAGCCTCGCCCCGGGGGGATGACGGCCTACCCCCTCCAGAGGCTGTACGAGGAGGCGGCCTTCATAGCCTATCACTTCAAGTGGAGTCACGACGAGGTCATGAACATGGAGCACTGGGAGAGGAGACTGTGGTGCGAGGAGATATCAAAGATAAACACGTTGATAAACGAGGGGCAGAAGGATTGACTGCCGTCAGTGGGCGGCGGTCTGTGAGCAGATCGCCGCTCATTGAGCCCATCCTCGCACGGGCAGGCGGTTCAATCTCGAGACCTCCATACTCTGGAGGTGTTAGAATATGATCCTTGGAGGGAACAATCCCTACATGGGATATCGGTTCCTGGTTGAGTTCGAGGGGGTGACCATAGGAGGTTTCTCAGAAGTCACAGGGCTGCAGGCGGAGACGAAGGTCGCAACCGTCAAGGAGGGAGGGATCAATGACCACCTCCATAAGATCCCGGAGGGAACGGAGTATCCGAACCTCACCCTTAAGAGGGGGATTACAGACTCGAAGCTTCTCTGGCTCTGGTATCGGGGGGTAGTCCTCGGAAAAGTCGTGAGAAGAAACATCTTTGTCATCCTCCTCGACGCCGCTGGGAATGAGAAGTGGAGGTGGCTGTTCGCCAACGCCTATCCAGTGAAGTGGGTCGGGCCTGATTTGAAGGCAGATTCAGCGGCAGTGGCCTTAGAGTCAGTGGAGATTGCTCATGAAGGGATGTGGTAGCTGATCCTGCCATGCAGAGAAGATCAATGTCTTTCTCGGAAGGGCGATTTCGCGGCACATTTGCTGGGGCAGAGAGCTTCCTGCAGATCGACCGCAGCCCCATCGGCATTATATGCCTGGCGAGAACCTACATCCGTCCAGGCGACTCATGGCTGATATATGCTCTGCCCCAATCCATTTTCAGATACATCCGGGTCCAGTCCCATCCTGCTTGGAAAAGAGACATCCGCGTGACTGCCGGCATGTGGGCCTCCTTTTGCATCTGCGCAAGAAAAGGAGCTGGAATGCCACACAATCAGGTCAATAAAGCGCCGCTCCAGGCGGAATCTAATGCCTCGCTTGAAGGCGGAGAGTTGGTGCATGCGCCAGCGGGCCTCCTTCATGCATTTGGAGGAGCGAGGTCCATTGCCGCAGACAGACGGATGCATAGCTCTTCTATTCAGCCGGCAATAGTGGCCTCCTCTGCCGCTGCCGGGCTGGGTCCGGTCTCTTCAGGCAGCCATGATCCGAGGCTTTCGGTTGTCAGAGTGCCCCATTCGACCAGACAGGATCCTGAGCATCACCATGACCGCATCACTTCCATACCTAACCGAGCATCTCTTGGGAATGATGGCATATACACGCAGCAGGAGCTTGATAGATGCGCACCTGTCTCCACAATTCCGCCGGAGAGGGGGAGATCATCTATTCATCCCCCGAGTGATAATTCCAGGCAAATTCCTGATCTATCCATTATTAAGCCGGCGAAAGCGGCCCTCTCTGCCGCTGCCGGGCAAGGGCCGATCTCTTCAGGCAGCCATGATCAGAGGCTTTCGGCTGTCAGAGAGCCCCATCCGACCAGACAGGATCCTGAGCATCCCGTTGACCGCATCGCTTCCATACCTAACCGAGCATCTCTCGGGAATGATGGAATAAGCAGCTCGATGCATCTTCAGCTTGGATCATCTACCCGCTTCATCCAGTTCAGATCCTTTTCCCGGAGGCAAAGCGACATGCTCACCGCAGATATCGCCAGGAGGGCGGACATGGGTGGAATATCGATCAGAGCACCCCGGGATTTAAAGGCACTTGAGGCAGAAGGAAAGGTCATGGAAAGGGCGAATATCTCTTCAAGGGCCGATTTTCCCAAGCTCGTGCTCTCGAAGACGCCGGAAATGAATCAATCGGGCAGTTTTTCAGAACCCGTATCTGCAAGGGGACTGGTCTACCCTTTTATGGCACAGGTCGTCAGGCAGCAGCCTCCTGAGGCATCCAGTCATACATGGCACGGGCCTTCGTTCTCTGGCGAAAGAGTGCAGGATCTGGCTGAAGCGTCGAGAGGAGTTGACTTGAACAGACTTGCCGAAAGGGTATACACGATCATAGAGAGGAGGACAAAGATAGAGATGGAGAGGAGGGGTTTGTATTCTCGTTCCTAAGCTAAACAAGGCCCTGATCCAGGTTCTCGATGCCGGGGGCAGAAAGAAGAGAGAGGTACAGGTGCTCTTTTACCCTTCAGAGTATACTATGGACAAGGAGAACAATTTCGCAGCAATATCTGTGCAAGGACTGGACTCTCCCTTCCTTTCGTTCACCAACGGCGGGCTTGAGACCCTTAGCATGGAGCTGTTCTTCGACTCCTACGAGGAGGGAAAAGACGTCAGGGAGTACACCAAGCAGATCACTGACCTTCTCAAGATAGATCCCGAGATCCATGCCCCGCCTGTACTCAGGTTCATCTGGGGCAATGCCAACTTTACATGCGTCCTGAAGAGGGTCGGCAAGAAGTTTACCATGTTCAGGCCGGACGGCGTACCTGTCAGGGCGACTTTGAGTGTGACCTTCCAAGAGTATCGCACAGAGTCCAGATCCAGGGAGAGGCCGCTTCAGTCATCTGACAAGACGAAGATCTATACCATTAAGGAGGGCGACTCCCTCTGGTCTATATCTGCCCTATCCTACGGGAACCCTGCCAGGTGGAGATCCATAGCTCTGGAGAACGGCATAGAGAATCCCAGGATCCTCGAGCCGGGAATGAGGATAAAGATCCCTCCACTGGAAGGGTGAGGAGATGGCCTCGAAGCTGGAACGGTACACTCCGAACGTCTCAATAACCGTTGAAGGCAGCCGCCAAAGCGAGCTGGAGAGGGCGGTGGTAGGGCTTTTTGTGGATGACGTGCTGGAAGGGCACAGCATGTTCAGCCTCACCCTATTCGACGAGCTGGATGAGAGGACCCTTCAGTTCAAGTGGCTGGACAGCAGCCTCCTGGACCCGGCGGCAGGAAAAGAGATCTCTATCTCCATAGATTATACAGACAGTTCGAGTGGGGCTGGGGAGCCTATCTTCACAGGATACATAACTGCGCTCTCCCCCAGCTTTCCGTCTTCAGGTACGCCGTCCCTCACGGTTGAGGGATATGATCACTCCTACAGGCTTCAAAAGACCGGCAGCCAGAAGACCTTCGCAAAGATGAACGACTACTCGGACATCGTCAAGAAGATTGCCATCATGAACAGCGTAGGTATCGGCAAGGTCGATCAGACTGGTGTGAAGCCGAAGGATAGCGTGATCATAGACGCCGAGCAGAGCGACTACATCTTCCTTCGGAAGCTGGCAGAACGCTTTGGATTCTACTTCTTCATGAGGGGAAAGAGGATTCATTTCGTCGACCCCGCCCGATCTAAGCAGAGCCCTATCACACTGAAATGGGGCAAGGACCTCATCAGCTTCAGCCCGAGGATGAGCGCGGTACAGGTGGTCACAGGGGTCAATGTAACCGGGTATAGCCAAGAGAGAGCCAACGAGCCGATAAAGGCAGAAGCTGCGCCGGGAGACATTGGGTTTTTGGAGCAAGGAGCGAAGAGTGCCGCCGATCTCGTTAAGTCCGGGGGATTAGGTCCTGTGAAGATCAACCTGCACAGCTATTCCGTCGGCAGCGATCAGGAGGCGAAAGCTGTAGCCAAAGCGATAATGATCAGGGCTAATAACAGTTTCATTGAGGGAACCTGCGAGTGCATAGGCAATCCCGCCATAAGAGCGGGGTCGGATGTGAAGATCGAGGGTGCAGGCAAGAGGTTTGAGGGCATTTACCGCGTCACAAAGGCCAGGCATTCCCTGGGAACGGAGGGGTATACCATGAGCCTCAATCTAATGAGAGGAGGTGCGTAATTTGCTCGAGAACATTGAAGGCGAGCCTAGAGGTGCGAGGATAGGCGGGGTAGTCATTGGCGTTGTCACTAACAACAAGGACGAGTCAAAGTGGGGCCGCGTCAAGGTGAAACTGCCGACAGGCGGCGAGGAGAGCGACTGGGCAATGGTCGCTGTGCCCATGGCAGGCAAGGAGATGGGGACTTACCTGCTCCCGGAGGTGGGGGACAGGGTCGTCGTTGCTTTCATGGCAGGCGACATCAATTACCCTGTTATCATTGGCTCTCTCTGGGATGAGAAGAATGTTCCCCCGGCATGCAACGATGACGGGAAGAATAATGTCAGGATGATCAAATCCAGGAGCGGCCACCAGATAATTTTTGACGATAATGCAGAGGGCAAGAAGGAGAAGGTCGAGATCAGGACTAAGTCGGGGCATACCATACTCCTGGATGATGCCTCAGGCGCCGAGAAGATAGAGATCAAGGACAAGACTGGCAAGAATATGCTCTCCATGGACTCTGCCAATAACGAGGTACTTCTCGCTTCAGAAGGCAAGATCACCATTAAAGACGGCCAGGGGAGCACAGTAGAGATGAGCCCTGGGAAGGTTGCCGTCACATCCAAGGGGGAGCTGCAGATCTCGGGGCAGTCGAAGGTCGCTATCAAGGCCCAGATCATAGAGATCGAGGCAGGGGCGACGATGACCGTCAAGTCGAGCGGCCCCATGACCATCCAGGGCGCTATTGTAAAGATAAATTAAAAAGGTGATGCTTTTGCCGCCAGCTGCCAGAATTGGAGACCCAACAAGCCACGGAGCTCCCCTCGCTCCAGGGCCCGGGAGTGCGAATGTGCTGATAGGTGGAATGCCTGCATGGCGTGCAGGCGCAGATATGCATACATGCCCTCTCTCCACAGGCCCTGTGCCCCATGTCGGGGGGGTGGTGGCCATGGGCAGTACGACTGTGCTCATAAACAATTTGCCTGCGTCCCGGCAGGGGGACCAGATAGTGGAGAGCGGGCCGCCCAACGCCATAGCCATGGGCTGCCCGACTGTTCTCATAGGCTAGAGGGGTATCGATGAGCAGCGAATTTTTAGGACGAGGCTGGAAGTTCCCTGTGAATGTGGAGCCGAGGAGAGGCATGGCCTCATCCGAGTACGAGGATGATGTGAGGGAGGCGATAGGTCTGATACTTCGCACATCGAGAGGGGAGAGGGTCATGCAGCCGGATTTTGGGTGCGGCATCCATGAGATGACATTTTCAGTCATCAACACAGCCACCGCCGGCCTGGTGGAAGATATGGTGAAGGAGGCCTTGATTCTATGGGAGCCGAGGATAGAGGTGACAGATGTGAAGGCGTCCGTCGATCCGACCGATGACGGACGGATGGCAATAGCCATTGATTACAAGGTCAGGGCAACGAACAGCGAGTTCAACCTGGTATATCCCTTTTATCTCAAGGAATGATGAAGAGCATGCCGAAGATCATAGATAAAAC
Source organism: Methanothrix sp. (assembly GCA_026394565.1). Taxonomy (GTDB): domain Archaea; phylum Halobacteriota; class Methanosarcinia; order Methanotrichales; family Methanotrichaceae; genus Methanothrix. Next base: position 59,910 of record JAPKYA010000031.1, on the reverse strand, counting down.
CCTCGATGAGTTTTACGAGGAGGACCGGAGGAGGGCTTTGCAGTATGTGCCCGAGTGGAGGCCTGCAAGCGAGGGGGACTTTGGCCTCGCCCTCCTCAAGATCTTCTCTCATATGAGGGAGGAGATCGCATCCCGGCTCAACAGGGTGCCTGAGAAGAGCTTTGCCGCCTTCCTCTCAATGATTGGCACGAGCTTGGCCATGGCAAAGCCCTCGAAGGTGCCCGTCACCTTCCATCCCGCCGAAGGTTTTTCTCAGAGCATCTTCATCCCCGCTGGGACTCAGGTCAATGCTCCCGAGAATGAGCGCCACAGCATCCTCATATACGAGGTTTCCAGGGGTTTATCGGTTACCAGGGCCGCGATGAGGGAGATTTATAGCGTCGTTCCAGATGGGGACGGGATATTTCGTCACACGGAAGATCTCCTGGAAGGGAGGGCCACTGTCCCATTCCAGGGCAGCAGTCTCCAGGAGCACGTATTGTTCATGGGAGAAAAAAAGCTCTTCAAGCTTGCAGAAGGAGGGAGGGTCACCCTGGAGTTCGTTTCTGCGTCCGAAGAGCATATACCGGATATGAGTAAGCTCTCCTGGCATTGCCTGACCGACCTGGGAAGAAAGGAGCTTATTGTCTCGACCTCCGACCTGGAGAAGAAGAGCCTTGTCACTCTTGAAGTACCTGAGGGGGAGCTGAAAGAGGAGGAGATCTTCGGCAGGACATCCATTTGGATCTCATGCCGGCCGAGCGAGAGTTCCAGGCAGGCAGCCCTCTTCCGCTTCTCCCGGATCAAGATCTCCCAGGTGTCGGGAGGGATGTTGCCGGATATAGGATTTTTTAACTTCACCCCCATCGACCTAAGTGCTGGAAAGATATTCTATCCCTTCGGCAGCCAGCCCAGGGCAACAGATGCTTTTTATATTGCAAGCAGAGGCGTCTTCTCCAAGAAGGGGTCAAAAGTTACAGTTCAGTTCAAGAGGGAAAGGACCGGCAAGCTTGGAGAGGAGGTGAGGCAGGGCCAGGAGGTGGAGCTCTCCTTTGAGTACTGGAACGGCCACCTCTGGAGGCCCATCCCCCAGTATGTAGATAATGTGAATAAATTCCTGGGAGCTGCTGCAAACTCAACCTACGAAGGAAGGATCGAGTTTCAATGCCCACAGGACATCGATGAGACGGAAGTCGGGGGCGAGAGGAACTACTGGATAAGGGTAATGCTGGCAAGAGGTGACTTTGGGCGCGAGGAGATGAAGAGGGTAGAGAGGATTGTAAAGCCGGGGACCGCGGAAGAGAAGGTTGTGGAGACGACATGGCGTGTCGACTACTCAAGCATCAAACCTCCCTGGTTTGATCGGATCGAACTGGAGTACACAACGGAGAGCGCCTTAAACCTCGACGGATGCATCGCTAAGAACAACCTGGAGTACACTGACTTCACTGATGAGAGCCGGGGCGGTCTTCAGGCCTTTTGTCCCTTCGTCTTAATGGAGGATGTGAGACCTGCCATCTATCTGGGATTTGGGGAGAAATTGGGCCGCGGAAACCTGAGCATCTTCTTCTCAATTGTCCAGGAAAGATCCCATGTCGGCTTGAAGATCAGGTGGTATTTTTGGGGAAAGGATGGCAGCAACTCGGGCTGGCTCAGCCTGGATGCAACAGACAATACTGATCACCTCGCAAGGAGCGATACCATCGAGTTTCTGGGGCCGGAGGGGCAGGAGAGAAGAAGGATCTTCGGTGGGGATCTCTTCTGGATTATGGGCGCAGTTGAAGGCGATGCAAGCAGTGCTCCCATCATAAGAGGAATTCGCCCAAACACCGCCTGGGCGGAACAGACGGAGACCATCAAGGAGGAGATCCTCGGATCGAGCAGCGGCGAGAAATCCCAGGGCTTTTCCCTCGCCAACGCCCCTGTGATCTCCTCGGAGGTTTGGGTCAGGGAGGGAAAACCCCTTTTTGAGGAGGAGAAGCGTCCCATCCTGAACCTCGGGCACAGCATTGAGGACGTCAGGGACGAGGCCGGCAAGGTCGTGGATGCCTGGGTCCTCTGGAAGCCTGCAGACGATTTCTATAATTCTCAAGCAGACAGCCGACACTACCTGCTCGATGCTCTAGCCGGTCGCGTCCTCTTCGGTGACGGCAGGGTCGGGATGATACCTCCGGCAGGCAGGGAGAACATCAGGGCCAGCTACAGAATTGGCGGGGGCGGGAAAGGAAACGTCGCTGCTCTTGAGATCTCAGCTTTCAGGACGCCTGTGGCAGGCGTGGACAAGATTTCCAACTTCGAGGCCGCTGAGGGCGGTTCTGATGGCGAGGACTTATCGTCGGCCCTGGAGAGGGGTCCCAGAATGCTGAAAAGCATGGACAGGGTTGTCACCCCAGAGGATTTCCAGGCCCTGGCTAAGGCATCGTCAAGCTCCATTGCCAGGACGAGGTGCTTGCTTGAGGACAACCGGCTCCTCGTCGTTGTGATACCAAAGGGAGATGAGGAGAAGCCCATGCCGTCTCAAGGGCTCATCGATGTCGTTTCCAGATACCTGGCGGAAAGGATGCCTGCCTCCATGTCTTCTGATGACGTATCCGTCCAGGGCCCTAGCTACGTTGAGGTCAGCATCTCTGCAGATGTTGTGCCTGTAACGTTGGAAGGCGCGGCCCTTCTCGAGAAGAGAATAATCGACCGGCTGAAAAGCTATCTTCATCCCCTGCGAGGAGGTCCCGACGGCAAAGGGTGGGGCTTTGCAAGGGCAGTTCAAATTTCCGATATTTATGCGCTGATAGAGGGGACCGCTGGAGTGGACCATGTGCAGGTGCTGAAGATGGAAAGCAAGAATATGGAGATATCCGGCTCACAGATGGTCGCATCCGGAGACCATAGAATAACCATAACGTCGGGTGTTAGAAAATGACGCTGCCCCTTGAGAATCTGGACGACCTGACCTTCGAGAAACTCGTCAGAGAAGCTGTATCTCGCATACCGGTCTACGCTCCAGCGTGGACGGATCACAATAAATCGGATCCCGGTATCACATTTATAGAGCTTTTAGCCTGGATCTCCGAGATGCAGGTCTATAGGCTGAATCGGGTGGGAGAGAGAAGCCTGGGCAAGTTTCTCAAGCTCCTTGGAGGCGGCCTTCCCAAAGCTTCAGGCAGAGCGAGGGTCGATGTCACATTCTCCCTCAAAAAGGGGAGAGCCCCCGTTTATGTCCCCAGGGGCACAGTGCTTCTCGCCGAGGATGCCGATGGGAGCCCTCTGCCCTTCGAGACCCAGAAGGATATATTTGTGACAGGCGCTTCCATATTGCGGATATTCTCGGTCTGCGGAAGAGGTGGGAAGGTCATAGACAACACCTCTGCCAACCTCATTGAATATGTATACTTTCATGCCTTCGGCCAAAGTCCCCAGGAAGGAGATATGGGGATTGATAGCAGCCCCCAGGAAGGAGATGCCCTCTACATAGGGCTGGACAGCAGCCCGAAGGGCCAGTCTATCACACTTGCCTTCTATCTGAGGGATGAGCCGCCCTGGCCTGGAGCGGATGACGAGGACTTCAGGCTCTACAGCTCATGGACTCTCGTTTGGGAGGTCGCTCTAGGTGGCGGCAATAAATGGTTGGAGATCAAGGTAGCTCCTGCAAGCGATGAGACCCGGGGGCTTACTTACTCGGGAACTATCAAGCTGGATGTGCCGGATGATCCTTCCATTGCATCCTCAGACCTCTTCTGGGAAATCTCGAAAAAAAATCTCTTCCTCATAAGGTGCAGGATCAGGGCCTTGGTGGGGGTAGAGGAGGGAGAGGGGCAGAGGGTCCATACCGCATCTCCCAAAATCGATCAGGTGCTCCTGAACACAACGCCGGCCCTCCAGGGAAGGACAATGTCTCGAGAAGTTGGTGTCGATCCTGCAGAAGACGGGCAGCCTGCAATGACCCTGGGTCTCAAAGACCAGCCGATCCAGGAGGTATTTCGCCTAACTACAACATCAAACGGGAAGGAGACGGAGTGGACGAGGGTTCCTGACTTCGATGCCTCCCGCCCCCAGGACAGCAGCTATATCATGGACACTGTCCGGGGGAAGATAACCTTCGGTGACGGGGTGCACGGGAAGATCCCCACCAGGGGGAGCAGCATAAACGCAAGCTATTGTATGGGAGGCGGTCCGAAGGGCAACGTGCCTGCCCATGCCATGAAGGTTGTCGAGGGGGAATTGCTGGACTCAGTATCAGTGGAGAACATAAGGGTTGCAGAGGGCGGGACTGCGGAGGAGACACTGGAGAAGGCCGTGTCCCGGGCCAGGGACGACCTCAGAAGGGGTAAAAGAGCGGTTACAGCAGAGGACTACGAGAGGCTTGCCGTCGAGACGCCCGGGGTCAAGATAAAAAGGGCTAAGGCAGTGCCCATGTACCATCCTGCCCACAAGGAGAGAGTCTTTAACACCATCACAGTAGTCATCGTCCCTGAGAGCTCCAGTCCCCAGCCGCAACCAAGCTCCGCTATCCTTCGGACAGTCCATGACTATCTGGACAGAAGGCGCCTCCTCACCACTGAGATCTTCGTCTATCCGCCCGTATACGTAAAAGTATCAGTCCGGGCCAATGTGATGCCCCTTGCCGGCCAGGACCCGAGGGCGGTTTTAAGCAAAGTCGAACAGAGGATCAGCGAGTTTCTGGATCCCCTTGTGGGGGGCGACGACGGCAAGGGATGGCCTTTTGGCAGGCCCGTCTACCTGTCCGAGATCTACAATCTGATAGACGGCGTGGAAGGGGTGGACTATGTGGTGGGGATTTCTCTGAAGGAGGGCGATAGAGAGTGGAAAGCAGCAGACGTGGATGTGCCTGCCAGAGGGCTTGCTTATCTGGGATCTTCAGAGATCAAGGCAATGGACAGATCGAAAATCGGCGAGGCGCCAGGAGTCGCTGGGGGAGTCTGAGTGGAGCAGATCAGGTTCAGGGCGCTGACCCCGGAGGACTGGAAGGGGCTATCTCAGGGAAATCTCGGGGCAGATGAAAAAGGCAGGCTTGCTCTCCTGGGTTCCGAGAAGGATGGGTCTTACACCTTCGGGCTTCTCGACAGCGGCCAGGTCGACTGCACATGGCACCGTGTCGTGATTGACGCATATATCCCTGAGAACTCAAGCATCAGCTTATCTTTCAGAGGATCGAATGACGGCACAACTTTTGTCCATGAGGGAAAGGCGACCTTGAAGGATGGTGAGAGGGACGCCCTCATCATGGGTCCGGACAAAGGGGAAATAAAGGGCAGGTTCATCGAGGCGACAGTCCATCTCAGCAGAGAAGGAATTGTGAGCCCCATGCTCTCCCAGATCCTGATCTACTATCCAAGGTCCTCATATCTGAGGTATCTTCCTGCGGCCTATCAGGAAGACGAGGCGAGTCGGAGGTTCCTGGAGAGGTTTCTTGCCATATTCGAGTCCGATCTTCAGGAGAGCGAGGAGCTGATATCGAGGATTCCAGCCTTCATCGATCCCATCTCTGCCCCGGCCCCTTTTTTGCCCTGGCTGGCAGAATGGCTGGCGCTGGACCTTTATGAGCTGATGGGGGAGCGGAACAGGGAGTATTTAGCAAAAGCAGTGGAGCTTTACAAATGGAAGGGCACGGCTCGAGGGCTGAAGGCCCTGGCAGAGACTCTGACAGGTAGGAGGTGCTGCGTCAGGGAGTTTGCAAAGAACATCTTCAGGACCTACGGCATGGAGAGCATGCTTGAGGAGATGGTCGAGGGTCCTGCCTCCGGAGGAGAATGCAGCTCAACTGTCAGGAGGATCTCGAGGACGGTGGACACTGAGAAGATGGACCTCTCTTCTGTAGGAAGATTCCAGGACAAGATCCACTATGTCACAGACACGAGCTCTGAAGGTCTTTACTCGCCGAACACCGTCGGCATTTATGTCCTCCTCGTGGGCAACGAGGGTCTTCCTGTGGACAGGGACGACCTGCACAGGATAATCGATTCTTTCCTGCCGGTCTTCGTCAAGGCCAAGATCCTTATCGAGAACCTGGAGCCGACGAGGAGTTCGCATGCAATCGATCTCATAGTCGAAAGGGCGGGAATCGCCATCACGAAGTACACCCGGGAGAGGCCTTGGCCCTCTTCCCTCGGCTACACGGACAGCGCGAGCTTTACGGTCTTGAGGAGCTATAATGCAGTGGCGGCAGGAGTAACCAACAGCCCAGAGAACAGAAGCTACCATAGAGGGATAGCCAGACTTCTGCCTGCCTGAGCGGCTTTTTACCTTTCATCTCTGATCCAAATGCATTTGCATGACTCTAGGAGGAAAATATGGCAATTGATGAGGATTACGGAAAGTTTCTGGCGGCTGTGATGAAGAAGGACTTCAGCAGGATGACTGGCATCGACTATATCGCTGTTGGAGGTGGGGGTGCCGGCGGCCAGGTTGAGTTTAAAAAGGATGTCAAAGCTCTATTCGCAGGAAGGAAGGAGGACCCCAAGGATCCATTGAAGATCGAGGGCGGCAGGTGGGTCTGGGCGAAGAAGGTTGATCCAGATAAGGATATCAGTTATCTGGACGAAGGAGACAAGGTGGTAAGATCAGTAACCAGGAAGATAAGGGTCGAGGTCTCCTTCGACAAGGGAGTCCCATCGAGCGAGACACTGGACTTTTCAAGGTTCGCTCTCTTCGGCATTGATTTCAAAGATGGGATATTCAATCCAGAGATGATGTTCTTCGTGGACTATGTCACCCACGATCCGATCACCAAGGACGAGACAACCAAGCTCGTCAGAGATATAGTGATCGATTTTCCAGCGAAGGAAATTAAATAGTCAATTGTGAATATAATCTAGATCAAGGGAGTCTCAGCTATGGCAAAATCATTCTGGATGAGCGATCAGAAGGGCAACTTCTCCAACAATGGGAACGACACCTTCGATGAGACAAAGGATTACATCGGCATAAGGCTGCAACAGGGCGTTCCCCTGCTGGACAGGGACTGGAATGAGCTGGAGGATATCAGGAGATACCAGGATTGGGTATTGCGGGATAAGTATCTGGGAGACGGCACCCCGGACAACGGCTTTGCCATAACCCTGATTGCCGGCAAGGTCGATGACTTCAATATCAGCATGGGGCGCTGTCTCGTAGACGGCTTTGAGGCCGTGAACCGGGCTGATATCACCTACCTCAAGCAGAAGGCTGTCCCACCACTGACAATACCCCCAGAGAAGAGGACGGATTTAGTTTACATCGACCTGTGGATCTCGGAGGTACACGGGACGGATGATCTGAAGAACAACCAGGATGTAAAGATCGAGACCTCTGCCCGGCAGATGATAGAATGGAGAGTGTTGGTGAATGAGACAGGCAAGGAGCTGAAGCCGGAGCCCTTCCATCATTACTATGTCATTGCCTCCATGGAGAGGAACGGGGCCGCGATAACATCCCTAAAGGACCTGAGGACCGCTTTGAGGATCAATCCGCTCTTCAGATCCCTTTCTGTGAGCGAGGCGGGGAACATTGGGATCGGCACTGCGAGCCCTAGCAGCCCACTAGCTGTCAGAGCTAGGGGTGTGTGCCAGGAGCTCATAAGCTTTGAAGATTCAAATGGGAAAACCAAGTGGCACATCAACCAGAACTTAGGGGGCAATAATCCGGGGCTGAATTTCGTTGAAACGGGTGTGCTCGACGGAAGGCTATTTCTAAAGCCGGGAGGCTATGCAGGTATCAATACAGTCAATCCACAGCGATCATTGCACGTAGAAGGCAGCGAGATCCACAGCAGCGGCACAGGGGCTGGCTTTTCCTTCGCCAACCGCAATGCTCCCAATAATGGAGCCTTTGTGGATAGCGGTGCGGACGGCCAGAGGTGGAACTGGTATGCATGGGGGCAGGCAGCCCGTCTATGGGCGGGAAGCGACAAATTGGTTGTGGACAAGAACGGCAATATTACAGTAAGCCACGGCCCACAGAAGGGAGTAAAGGTCGCGGATAATGTGGGCTTGAAGCTAATCTCAGCGGATGGCGGAGGTGTGATCTGTGGATTTAATTTGGACCATTCCATATTCTTTAGAATAGGTCAGGATGGAGCAGGTAATGTCACAGATTACCATCAGTTCGGCACCCACAGGTTTTTCTCGGGCGGAGCTCTCGAGAATCAGGCGGAAAGAATGAGAATCACCGCTAGCGGAACGGTGGGAATAGGCACGACTGATCCAAAGCGAACTCTGCATGTAGATGGTAGTGAAATCCATAGCGGCAATACGAATGGTGGCTTTGGTGGATTCTCCTTTGCCAACCGCGATGCTCCCAACAATGGAGCTTATGTTGATAGCGGTGCAGACGGCCAGAGATGGGTCTGGTATGCTGCGGGAGGGACGGCACGTCTATGGGCGGCAGGGGACAAATTGGCTGTGGATAAAGACGGCAACCTCAATCTTGCCGGCGGCATCACATTCAGTGGAAACGCCTCTCGCCGGATCTATGGAGACATCAGGGCCGGCTCCCAGGCAGTGGTTCTCAAGGGGAACTGGGACGAGCTGGAGGTGAAGGGGCGGGTGATCGATTGGACCGGCAGCAACTTCCACATCGGATTCCAGAACGATCATTCCGAGCACTTCGTTTACATCGGTGCGGGCAGCAACAGAGTGAAAGGCGTGGAGATCAACCACGGGCCACTGAAGGGGGTAAAAGAAGCCGATAATGTGGGGCTGAAGCTGAACTCGGTTGATGGCGGAGGATTGATCTATAGCTTCGATATGAACCACTCGATATTCTTCAGAATTGGTCAGGATGGCGCAGGAAATGTAACTGATTACCATCAGTACGGCATGCACAGGTTCTTCACGGGAGGTAAGATAGAGGACCAGAAGGAGAGGATGAGGATCACCTCAGGCGGAGCCGTGGGGATAGGCACGACTGATCCCAAGAGGATGCTGCATGTAGAGGGAAGCGAAATCCACAGTGGAGGCGGCCCAACTGCCGGCTTCTCCTTCGCTAACAAGGATGCTCCCAATAATGGAGCCTTTGTGGAAAACGGTGCAAACGGCCAGAGGTGGGTCTGGCATGCAATGCTGGGGACGGCTCGTCTATGGGCAGGAGGAGACAAATTCTGGGTCGATAGAGATGGGAATGTCGGCGCTGCAGGGAAGATTCCAACCAGTTCCGACTTGAGGCTCAAAACAAGTATAGAGCCGCTTAACGATGTCCTCTCCAGGCTTGAGAAGATTCGTGCAGTGTACTTCGAATGGAATGATGTTTACAAATCCCTGGGCGGCTGCACCGACCGAAGAGAGATAGGATTGATAGCCCAGGAGGTAGAGGCCGTCTTCCCGGAGGTTGTGATGGACTGGGGCGATAAAGGCTATCTGGGGATTGATTACGGCAGGTTCTCCACCGTTCTGGTCGAGGCAGTCAAGGAATTGAACTCGATAATCAAAGGGCTAAACGAGAGGATCGAGCATTTGGAGAGAAAGGCTGCTATAAAATGAGCAAAAATTACCATGCCTGTATTTCACGCACTTAAGGAGAATTGATCATGAGAGAGCAGTTAGAAAAGCGCCTCGATGAACTGAAGGCTGAGTATGAGCAGGGAGAGAAGATGCTCTCCGATCTTGACGCCAGGCGCGAGCAGGTCCGCCAGACGCTGCTTCGCATCAGCGGAGCGGTACAGATCCTTGAGGAGATGCTTAAGGTTGAGGGCGCTGTGGCCGAAAAGCCACCTGAGAAGAGCCAATAGAGATAGGGGGCGAGACCGAGCGCCCCTTTTTTTTTAAGAGGAGACCTTGTCAGACGTCAGCAGATATCAAGAGACCTTCTCTCCTTACCAGAACGACATCCAGTACTTGAAAGACGAGCTGCAAAGGCTCGACTTGATTCTCGAGATCTCCGTGCAGAGGGCCAGGTGCAGGGCGGACGATCCCTTGCGGGGAATGTACGTCTCTGATGAGGAGGCGGCATCTCTCCTCTCAAATGGGAGGCAGGAACATCCCGCGAGTGGAGAAGAGGCCGGGGCCTGGAACGAGAGGGCCGAGGAGGCTTTGGCAGGCATCGAGACGAGGCTGAAAAAAAGCCTTGAGGCAGGGTTTGAGCCTGCTTTGCAGAGGATGGCAAAAAACCTCGGCCTCTGCAGAGCGGAAACGGACATTGTCGTCTTCTCCGCTTCCTTTGAGCTGGACCCGAAGTATAGAAAGATCTTCGGTTATCTGCATGATGACCTGAGCCGGGGACGACCCAGCCCGGGCCTGATCATTGAGTCCATCTCCACACCCAGAGAGCGGATGGAGATGAGAAGGCTCTTTCTGCCAGGGTCGGCACTGATGAGGCATGCCGTACTTACGGCGGCAGACGGCAGGGACCTGGGCCTTTCCACAGGCCTTGTTCTCAGCCCTGATGTCCTGGAATTCATAATGGGTGCTGGGGACAGGGGGGGTCAAGAGAGATCAGCCTTAGCGGAGGGCCTTCTTTTGCAGGAGACTTTGCCTGAAGAGATCTATCGCAAAGGGCTGATGCTGGCAGAGCAGCTTCTTGAAGATGGGATGGAGCAGGGATGGATATGCATCCTCCAGGGGGCAAGAGGATCGGGCAGGAGGGCTCTTGCGAACCTCATCTGCAGCAGATTGGGGAGAAGGCCTGTTATAATCGATATCGATGCCCTGGACGAGGAAGAGGCCGCATCCAGGATAAAGATGAGCTTTTCCAGGGCGGCCATAAGATCATCCCCTGTGCTCATCGAGGGGTATGATGCACTGGGAGAGGAGGCAGGCAAGGGGAGAATCAGGGCCGCCCTTCGGAGGGCGCTTCATGAGTTCTCAGGCCCGGTTCTCCTGACCAGCCAGATTCCTGTCCATTTCAAAGGCCATCTCCAGGCAAGAACCACGGTCATAGAAATCCCGGCAGCCGACTACGAAGTCCGGAGTAGGATCTGGCAGGGGCTTATCGGCCCAGAATCTGGAGACCGCATAGCCTCTGAGATTGCAGCCAGATTCAGGCTCACACCTGGGCGGGTGCTGGACGCTTTCGCCTCAGCCCGGAGCAATGCAGCCCTGGAGGGCAGGCAGAACCCAGGCATCGATGACGTCTACAGGGCCTGCCGGATGGAGTCGAGCCGCAGCCTCTCCAGCCTGGCCCGCAGGATAGAGCCGAGAAGGAGGCTGGATGAGGTCGTCCTGCCGCCGGATAAAATGGAGCAGCTTTGGGAGATTGAAAGCCACATAAAGAACCGGGAGAGGGTCTATGTCGACTGGGGATTTGAGAGGAAGCTCTCCCTGGGCCGCGGGCTGAATGTGCTGTTCTCCGGGTCGAGCGGGACTGGAAAGACCATGGCTGCCGAGGCTCTGGCCAGTGAGATCGGCCTCGACCTCTACAAGATCGACCTCTCCTCAGTGGTGAGCAAGTACATCGGTGAGACTGAGAAGAACCTCAGGAGGATCTTCGAGGAGGCGGAGGAGAGCAATGCCATACTCTTCTTCGACGAGGCGGATGCCCTCTTCGGCAAGAGGAGCGATGTCAAGGACGCCCACGACAGATATGCCAACGTGGAGATCTCCTACCTCTTGCAGAAGATGGAGGAGCATGAGGGGATTGTCATCCTGGCCACGAACTTGAGCAGGAACATGGACGAGGCCTTCTTGCGCAGGATGCAGTTCGTGGTCGAGTTTCCGTTTCCTGAAGAGGATTACAGGCTGCAGATATGGAATACTCTCCTGCCGGCTGAGGCTCCAGTTGGGGATGACCTGGACATCGAGTTCCTGGCGAAGAAGCTCAAGCTGGCCGGGGGCAGCATCAAGAACATCCTGGTCGCAGCTGCCTTCCTGGCCGCCGAGGACTCTGGAGTGATCGGCATGAAGCATCTGGTGAAAGCTGCCTGGAAGGAGATGCGCAAGATCGGCAAGATCTGCAGCCCAGGGGATTTCGGAGATTATTATCAGCTTGTAATCGATGATTAGGGAGTGATGGGGAATGAAAGAATCTGCTGCTTCTGAGAAGAAGACCGCAAGTGCTTCTGTCCAGAGGAAGGCCGGGGTATCAAGTCCTGTCTTTGATGAGCCGGGGGCGGGGAATGGCCCCCTCATGAACATCGTGCAGAGGATCGGGTGCAGCAGATGCGCACCTGCGCTTGCGTCGCTGGCCGGGAGGATGGCGGGGATGCCGGCCGGCTCAAGGAAAGAGGCGGCGCTTTCACTGCAGAGGGCGAAGGGGAACAGGTTCGTGCAGGGAATGGCGGTGCAGGCGAAGCTCATGGTTGGACCGGCGGATGATCAGTATGAGAGCGAAGCGGACAGGGTTGCTGAGCAGGTGATGAGAACGCCGGAGACTGTGGCTTTGCATAGGCTGGTAGAAGAGGAAGAGGAGGAAAAGATCCAGGCCAAGCCGCTGGCGAAAAGGATAACGCCTCTGGTGCAGAGGAAGATTGAGGAAAAAGAAAAGCTTCAGACCAAGTCACTAATTCAGCGCGTCGGCTCAGAGGTGGGAGGTGCCGCGGCAGATTTGCAGCGGTCCCTTGCGCAGGCCAGGGGAAACGGCAGGCCGCTGGCAGATATGGTGAGAAGCAGAATGGAGGGGGCTTTCGGGGTCGATTTCAGCTCAGTGAGAGTTCATTCCGATGCTCAGGCAGATAGGCTGAGCCGCTCCATCCAGGCGCGGGCCTTCACCAGGGGACAGGACATATTTCTCCGGCAGGGGGAGTACCGACCTGAGAGCTCCGAGGGGCAGAGGCTGCTGGCACACGAGCTGACGCATGTGGTGCAGCAAAAAAAAGGGTCAATTCAACGCAACATGATCCAGCGGGTTATTCTCCACTCACCGAAATCAGGCGAGAAAGGACAAGATTTTGACCCTAATGAAAACGCATTTAAATATTGGTTAGCGGCCCTTGTCCGTCGACAAGATAAAAAGAAGGAAGTGATTGATAAGGATTGGATCAAAACACAAATCATCAATTGGTGTATATATAGGAAAGAGGATAAAATGATGGTGACCGATTCTCACCTGGAACAGGTCGGAAAATGGTATTTTGATGAACATAATTATGCTAAGAATCAAATATGGGATAGAATACCTGATGAAGGTGTAACTAAGGACCAATTCGTAGAAATTCTGGAAAGCCTTCCAGAAGCACGGAATGAAAATGCCCAAAAGTTGATCCTAATGATTAAAGAATTTGTTTTCCCTGCAGATAGCATCCCAGCGATAAAAGGCCTTAGGATTAGGAAAGCAACAATTCCAATTCATTTAACCATTACGTCGTCATTGGATCAAAGATCAACCAATTGGGCTCCAACAGGGGCGTTTACTGGTGGCGGAGGGATAGGGTTAGGCGGAAAACCTATGCCAGTAAATATCATGGTGAGTACTGGCTTATGCAATATCAAGGATATAGTACCAGCGGTGCTATATGAGTTCCATAACGCGAAAAATTGGGGTGAATTGGAAGGCATAAGGCTTTCCATGGAACAGCAACAAGCACTGGATAAACAAGAAGAAAAAGCAAGAAAGATTTCAGGTGTGGAGTATAAAAGTGACAAAGAATATAACCAGACGCTTAGAGTGGCTTTCGTTTGCAGGGATGAATCCGAATTATGTGAGAAACTCGGGATAAAAGACCCTGACCTGTATAAACCTGTAAAGCAGGGAAACGCAGTAGAGATCCCCAGCCAAATCACGGATGTCGAGCAAAGACGCGCAATATGGTGGGCAAAAACGATGGGATGGTCAGAAGAAGTCAGAAAGAAATCATGGGTGGATAGAGAGCACGGTGGTGGCATGAAATCAAGCTCAACTATGTATGTACCCAAACGGTAACCACACAGGAGCCTAATCATCTTCTCCGACCAACAACCGCAATTATCTCACCAAGTGTTTCAGGGATCGTGATGCAATATTTAGTTGACGTTTTGCTCGGTCGCCTAATGCGTGCAATCATGATTGCCATCTTCGCAGCCTTTACGGCTTCGCGCGAGATCCCAGTTCAAGCGAAGACGCGAAATCCAGATGAGAGAATGACAATTCTAAAATTCCAACCCATAATTGATCCACTACCCCATGCTGTTGAAGTAGCACAAACCCCCAGGGCCAGCTTTGCGGCGCATGCGGCTCAGCTGGCAACAGGAGCGGCAATCTGTTGAAGATCTCTTTGTCGCATATTCAAGGCTGATGCACAAACCTGCATTTGCCTTTTTCTTTCATGACGCAAAAATACCTCTACGATGGCCTCCGTCTATTCCTGACGTATCTATCCAGGCATCATGAGAATATTCTAAAAAAATGCATTAAGTTAAAATACAGGTATATACTCATAGACAACGTTTCTTTAATGTTAACATAATAATATAAAATAGCCATTCTCACAATCTAAGGCAACGGTCATGAGTAAAAATCAGCTCGAAAATTAGCGAAAAATTAATTCCGAAGTTATCCTCCGTAACAAAGTTTTTAAGGGATCGTCACCTTTTGAGGGAAGTATACTGTAGGAATAATATTTTCGGAGATCTGGAAAGCCTGGCTGAGAGGCAAGCGCTCGTGATGTGAAGTCTCTGACCCGGCCTTTTAGGCTCCAAGGGTTCCTGACAAATTATCAAGCTCATCTGAGATGGTATCTTGAAAAGGACAATACTGTGCGAGTGCGGCGATTTCGTCCAGGGTCACACCTTCAAGGATTACATACCCACTTCCATCGGCCCATCCACCCCCACCTTCGGCCACTCTGTCTGCGGCCTCATCTTCGACCTGGTGGACGGCGAGCTTCCCAAGAGGTTCTCGACACGCATCCAGCTCAAGGGCATAGCCATGCGGTTTGCTGAGATGAACAAGATGGAGGAAGAGCTTGTGGGCCTCTTCCTCCTTGAAGTGGACCGTTTGAAGTCCAGGGGCAACATCAGCGACATAGACATCCTCATTGCGGCCCACAAGAAGGTGAAAGGGCCATGAAAGAGACGGCGGCGAACGTGAACGCCGGGAAGAATGAAAGCGCATCCTTGCAGAAATACACTGCCAGTGTTACTCAGGCTAAGCTGCAGCCTGAAGCTGAGATCGGTTTACTGAATGGGCTCATGCTGAAAAGGATGTGCAGAGGCTGCCGTTCTTCTCCAGGAGACCTTAACGAGAAGCTGGCCGCAATGCCTTTCCCCGCCAGGCGCACGACTGCGATGTCGCTGCAAAAGAGCCTGGGGAACAGGTTCATGCAGGGCCTGGCGGTGCAGGCGAAGCTAGCAATCAATAGATCTGATGATCCGTACGAGCGGGAAGCAGACAGGATAGCAGAGCATGTGATGAACATGCCGGAACCTGCGGCGTCGGGACATGTAAATCGTGTCCAGCAGGCATGTCCGGAGCGCGAGGAAGATCTGCAGAGGCAATCGGAGGAAGAAGAGGAAAAAGTCCAGGCCAAGCCGCTTTTCGATCTTTCTCTAATTCAGAGGCAAGAAGAAATGCTAAAGGAGGATGAAGAGGAGGAGACTCTTCAGGCTAAAACCATTGATCGTAAGATCTCACCGTTGATTCAAAGGCAGGCAGAATCTGAAGATGCGGAGGAAGAGCTGGTTCTGGCCGAACAACTGAGTGGTTCGATCCAAAATCAAGATGAAACTGGAGTAGTGGATGAAGAATCCATTCTGAAGAGGCAAACAAGTAAACATAAGCCGAAAGCGAGACCTTACTTGGAGGGATGGATTCGTTCTATGAGTAGTGGAGGGCAGCCTCTGTCACAGTCCGAGCGTGACTTTTTTGAGCCAAGATTCGGGTACGATTTTGGACGGGTGAGAATTCACAATAATACACAATCATCAGCGTTGGCCAGCAAACTGAATGCAAAAGCCTTCACTATAGGCAATGAGGTGGTTTTTGGATTGAGCCAATATACAACAGATACCACCTCTGGAAGAACCCTTCTGGCACATGAGCTAACACATGTTTTGCAGCAGAATAGTCCAATCGATAGACATCTTGAGAATTCTAATATTGCAAAAAATCAAAAAGTTCGATGTGAAGAATCTGAAGCAATGGATACATTTATAGAGAGTCGAGTGACCGGGCCATCGATGGGATCTAGAACATTGATAAATTTGAACGCTTTCCCTTTAATTCAGAAAAAAAGAAAAGCATCAAGAAGACCTTTATCGCGTGCTAAACAATCCAAGGTAATTTCGCAAATTGAATTTGAACAGTTCTTGAAGAGAAGAAATAAGGATTTTTCCTATATCATTCAATACAGATATGGTGGGGTCTTCAAAGGTTATGCAAGCTCTGAGGAGGGTAAGCTATACTTTGACCCTACATTGACGGGAAGTGAGAAAGGAACTTCTATTGAAGGTATAAAATTTAAAAAAATAGAATGCATCGGAAGAGTCATCCCGCTTTGTTTTTTAACTGAAGTCTCTGAGTATAAATTATTTATTAGAGTTGGGCCATCTAACTCTGAAGAGGAGATAGCACTAACAATAGCACACGAAATAAAGCATAATCGCATTAGCCAGGCAGAAAGGCGTCACGTCATGGACATCGCGAAAAATAACCTGCAAACATTAAGTGATAAGACAACTGGAGCTTGGAAAAGGGCGATTCCTCTTCAGACTATGGCATTGGAATTGAGCAAAAGGATGAAGAATGAGTTCGGAGCCGATGTCTCTTCGCAAGAATTCTGGATAAAAAAAGCTCTCCAGGCAGAATCCACGCTTGGAAAGGCCAGAGAACCTACTCTTAGGCAGAATATCGATGCACAAGTGACAAGTGCCAATAATGAGATTTTTGCTGATACGGATGCATTTGTCAAAGTATTTTCTTCAGCAATTTCTTCCAAGGATAGTGGTGCTAAAGATAAAATGCTAAGAGTTGCCGCGGAAAGGCTGGGATCATTTGTGAAGAAGAGTTTGTTGTATGGCAAATATGAGATGGCTTCCAGGAACGCAAAGACGATTGTGATAAAGAAAATCGTTGAAGCAATTGATAATCAAAAAGCCTTTGAAAAATTCAAGCAAAATGTAATGCCTAAATTAAAAGAGCTTCAGATCAAATCTGGGGAAAATACTACATTTATGGTAGATCTCTGCACTCAACCTAATGTGGCTAAGCTCTGCAACCCGGTTAAGCCAAAAGCACGTTCAAAATGAGGCTGCACTGCGCCTTGGGCTCTTTGAAAATTATTGAAGAGAACGATACTATGCGAGTGCGGCGAGTTCGTCCAGGGTCACACATTCAAGGACTATATACCGACCTCTATTGGCCCATCCATCCCACGAGCTTGTGGGCCACTTCCTCCTTGAGGTGGACCGTTTGAAGTCCATGGGCAACATCTGCGACATAGACATTCTCATTGCAGCCCACAAGACGGTCCAGGAGAGGCTCTCTGCGACTGGGGAGGAGAGGCCGAGGGGATGAACGCCTGGAGATCCTGTGAGAATTGCCGTCATGATGCATCATTAGCAAACTCATTCAAATCCTTCCATGAAGCTCATTATGCACCACTTCAGATCCGGATGGTATCCGCCCTCCAGCACCGCGAATCTGCGCCCTCCGCACCTCTCCGACCCCGCCCGGATGGCTCTGCCGATCTTCCCGTAGTCCTCCCTCTTCAGCAGCTTGCCCCAGTCCTCGATGTAAGTGTCAAAACCCGCAGAGACGCCCACAATATCGTAATCAAAGTCCAGGAAGGCCCTCTCCACCTGGCCTAAATAGCGGCTCTCATCCATGCTCAGATACTCGAAGTTCTCATCAACCGACCAGGGGTTGACAATCTTTACATTAGAGTCGCCCCGAAAGATGCTCACTGTGCCGTCTCCATAGTGCAGGTCGATATCAATGATCAGCACTCGCTTCGCCTTTGGCCTGATCTCTTGCACGGCAATGGCCATGTTATTGAAGTAGCACATTCCCCATGCCCGGTTGGCCGCGGCATGGTGCCCTGGCGGGCGCACAAGTGCGAAGGCCGGTTCACCCTGCAGGGCCAGATTTGCGGCGCAGACGGCTCCGCCAGCGGCAAGCGACGCCGTTTCAAAGTGACCGCACTGTTTTACGCGATCGATATGCTCTCTGCCGTGGACTTTGCGAATTTCCTGCAGGCTGCAGGGCCGCGGCTCTATGAACGTATAGCCGGACTTTTGCAGCTCAACAGCCGGCAGTCGCACACGATCCGGATTTTCCACAGGGTTGGCCGGATATCTTTGCTCATATTTTCTGCTGTATACTATTAACACGCTGTTATTTGATCATCACAAGGACTATATGATAGGTCCTACCAAGGCCTTTGTGATGCCCAATTTCAATGTCCTTCTGGAAGGTGCCTGGCTGGTAAGAGATGTCAAGACTGAGGATGATGCCATAGGCGTGGCCATCTCGGAAGCCGGCAAGAGATTGAATCAGAGAAAGATGGACTTCGTAGAGGTAGAGGTGGGCCAGTGGGACTGCCCAGAGTGCAAAGAGCCCCTCGATGGCGTCTTTCTAGTCGCTAGCACCGCCCTCGTTGCGCTGCTCTTCGAAATAAAGATTTTCAATGCCGAGAGCGAGGAGCATGCCGGGCGCATAGCCAAATCCACTATTGGAAAAGCCCTGGGAGCCATACCCCTGCACGTGCTGGAGACTTCTCAAATCGATTAGCCTGCCCTTTTTCAGAAAATTCCTTTTCGTTCCTCGCCTGGGCTTTTTGCGGCAGGTTTTGTTGCAGATTTTGCGGCAGGGCTCTTGGCAGAGGCAACCCCCAGCCCAAGCGACCTGGCTAGATCCCGGAGATCTCTTTTGCCCGGCTTTCTTGCTTTTGCTCTCCTGGACATTTGCAGCTCATCATGGCTTGTCTTATTCTCGAGTGATTTCTCCATCTTCCACTGCGCGATCTTTTTCAAAATAATCTCCCTGCCCTCTGTTGCATCTACTAATATCAATTCCCCTTTCACCCAATCAGGCAAAAATCCATTGACACCGCCCAGGCCGTCTTCGGCAAACCTGCGATCGCAGAACAAGAGCACACCTCTTTCCGATTCGGAGCGGATGACCCGACCGGCGGCCTGAAGCCCCCGGTTTATGGCCGGCAGAGTATAGGCAATGAGCATTCCTTTTGCTTTGCCGTACTTTCTGGTATAATAGCCGTTGATCTCTTTTTGAATCTCATCGTATGCAGCCAGAGGCAGGCCCACTACGGCCACCCCATTCAGAGCCTCACCCTTGTAATCAATTCCCTCGGCCAGCTTTCCGCCGCATACTCCCGTCAAGACCCCGCCGCCCCGCCCGGCCAGGCGGAAGAACTCCTGCAAAATAGAGGGCACATCATCTGCGCTGCGAGGCTCGACGCACAGCTTCTTTCCAACCTTTCTGCAGGAAGAGAGGCATTCCTCCTTGTAATTGTTCATCATGGGGTAGGAAGTAAAGAAGATAGCCACATTGCCGGGAACGCATTCTATTATCGATCTTATGTGCCCTGATATCTCCTCCCTGTTGCTCGCATCTTCCCTGGCCTCCAGCTGCGTCGTCGCCCTTTTTGCTGCCAGAAGCAAGCGGTTTTCTTTAGGAAAGGGGTTGGGCAGGCTGAGCTTTTGTGCCCGGTTCTCTTCTCCCAGACAGTACAGCTCATAGGCCTCCAGAGGGGAGAAGGTGCCGGAGAGCATAATAGTCGCATTGATGTTATCGGTGATGCGTCGGATATTGGCGGCAGGATCTATATTATTGACCTCCAGGCGCGCAAATTTCCGGCCGCTCGAACCCGTTACTGCAATCTTTCTCTGATAGGATGAATCATTTTCCGCCGTCTCCACATCCCTGAGGTAAAGAAGCACCAGTGCCAGGCTGGGCTGAATGTCGCCCTGCAGGTTTTCGCGGTCGCCTTCCGCAAGATTCAGGTCGGCTACAGCCACAGCAACATCTGAGAAATTGGATAGCGCTTCATCAATATCCGCTATACCATCATAAAGGAAGGAGCGGAATAAATCTGCATCCATTAGAGCCTCCCCTTCTTGCATCCTCTCCTGTTTGCTCTGCAAAAATCTCTTCAGCCGGGGAAGAAGAAGGCGTATGACTCTAATTCCCTCGCGTCTCCAGGAAGCCTTTTCGCGCGTCTCTTCCAGTCGGGCCTGGCCGAGGTTTCCTTCGAACCTCTCTACCTCTTTTTCCGCCAGATCTATCATGCGCATGGAAAGTTGGCGCGAGTTCATGGCCCGCACGGCATCGCCCAGGTTATGCGCCTCATCGATGATCAGGGTAACCTTTTCTGATTCCATCTCCAGCCACGAAAAGATGATATCTTGAAAGTCGGGGGAAAAGAGGTGGGAATAGTTCATGATCACCATGTCGCAATTCTTAGCATAGAGGCTCATGATCTCGTAAGGACAGATTCCCTGGCAGGATTCCGTTAGTCGGGATGGAGGTGTGATTCTCTTCTTCAAGCCCTCCACCACATCCAGAGCAAGAGCAGATCGACGGAAATGGACCGTTCCGTTCAGCTCGAAGCCCTCTCTGCTTCTCAGGTAATAGGGACAGAAGGTTCTATAGCCGGGCTCTTCCTCAGGCAGGCGGTCGTTGGCAGGGTCATAGATGCTTGCATTGCTTTTGCCGATCCTTGAAGAGACATAATTTTTTGTCCACTCTCTTAGCCTTGAGCAGCCGGCATAAACGCTCTCACCGCGAAACTCATCTTCCAGGGGACAGATCTTCTGCTTGCCTACCATATAGGCTATTTCCGGCCTGTGCCGGGTCTTTGACCAGATCTTGTTCACCTCGTCGATGTAGATATCGATCTGAGATACCGTTCGCACAGCAACTACGGTCTTCCCGGCAGCGGCAGCTAAAACCGAGCAAATGCAGCTCGTCTTTCCCGTGCCGGTGGGCGCGTCTATCATCAGCACACCATGATCGCCAATGCTTACAACATCATAGACCGCGTCCAACATCCTATCCTGGTAGGGCCGGAGGGACTCATAAGGGAAATAGTCCAGGTACACAAAAGATGGATGATACTAGGAAGAGATAAATGCTCTCCACAGGGCGAAAATGAATCTTGAAATAGAAAAGTTAAAATTGTATTGGAGACTTAATTAATCAAGGCAGCACGAAAGGTGGGGATTATGAAGAGGGTAATAGTAATTTTATTTATGGTTGCGGCAGCGGCAGCTCTACTGCAGGCGGAGGCTTCCAGCAAATCCGATTCGACGGGCCCACTCGGGCTGGACGGATCAGTTTTCTTTACGCCCGGAACGGACTCCAAAAAGGTGGAGGATAAAATAACAGAGGCTTTGGTCAGACTTGATTCCTGGACGCGGGAGAGGGCAGAAAAGAGACTTGGCAATTTCGCCCTCAATAATTCAACTGCAGTCAATTCAACTGTCGGCATCAACAGCTCACTATGCAATTCATCTCTTCTCAATTCCTCTGCAGCCCAAGTCAATGGAGCTAATGAAGATCGACTGAATATAGGGTCCAGCTCCAAGGGGAGCTTTAACGGCTACTACGGTATGACCGCCTCCAGGCATGAGAACGGCAAAAGCGGCATAGATTCCCGCATGTTTTTGAGCGGGACCTTTGAGATGGACAAGACTGTCAAATTCCAGGACCAGGGCATCTAGGATGAAATTTGCACTTACTTTTATTTTCCTTGTCCTGCCGGTTTGCTTTTCGGCTCAGGCAGCCGAGCCTGAGGAGGAGTGGAATTCGACCTTCGGGGGGCAGTACGGAGATGGGGCCTGGTGTTTACAGGAGACCAAGGATGGCGGCAATATCCTGGTGGGATATTCTGCATCCAGGGGAGAAGAAAGCGACCTGTTCCTGATCAGAACCGATGCAATGGGAAAAAGCATCTGGAGCCGGATTTTGGGTGGATCGGGAGAGGATGTGGGATACTTCGTGCAAGAGACGAGAGACGGCGGTTTTATTGTCACGGGCAGCACAAAATCCTTCGCCTTGGGAGAGGAGCTTTTATGGCTTGTCAAGACGCACAGCAATGGCAGCCTCATCTGGGACAAAACCTTTGGCGGATTTGTATCCTCCTCCGGGGATGGCGGGTGGTCTGTAGATGAGACCGATGACGCAGGCTTCATCATCGCCGGATACACTCAATCACTGGGAAGCGGCAGAAAGGATCTCTGGCTGATTAAGACCGATGGACTGGGCAGAGAGATCTGGGATAAAACCTTTGGCGCACAGGAGGATGACGTGGGCATGTCCGTCTTGCAGAGCCGGGACGGCGGGTACATTGTGGCAGGACGGACGGCATCCTTCGGCAAAGGCGGAGACGATATGTGGCTCCTCAAAACCGATTCCCTGGGAGAAGAGCAATGGAACAGAACCTTTGGCGGCAAACAGGATGATGCCGGCTTTCAGGTTGTAGAGCTTGCCGACGGCTATGCAATGGTAGGCAGGACAGAATCGGGCTCGGATAAGAAGAAGATCATTCTCATTAAAGTAGATCTTGTTGGCCAAAAGCTGTGGGAGAGGACTTACCTGGGCGGCTCGGCCTCTTCCCTGCAATCGACTACGGAAGGCGGCTTTGTCATTGCAGGAAGAATAGACAATAAAAAAACAGGAAGAGATGCGCTCATCATCAAGACCGATTCCACAGGTCGCGAGGAGTGGTCGATGACCCTAGGCGGCGAAGGAGACGATATCGGCACCTTTGCAGTTCAGAGAAAAGACGGCTCTTATATGCTGGCAGGCATAACCAGCTCACTGGGGTTGGGAAGAGAAGACGCCTGGCTTGTCAAGATTCGAATGGAACAAAATGAGACACAATTGCAGAATTCAACTTTGCCAGCTTCATCATCGCTCAACTCGACTTCCCAAATTGTTCGTTTCGAAGAAAAGAAAAAATTTTTAAAAGATGAGATGCAAAGAGTCACTGATGCCAACACTCGTCAGGATCTCTGAAATAGGACTTTATCTGCGCTGCCCCCGGCTGGTTTACTTTGAAAACCAGAGGAAGATGCCCAAACGGATTGATGCCAAGCAGATCCTCCTAAGAAGCCTCATGCTCTCCCTGTCCCAAAAAAGCGATCTGGAAGGCCAGCTCAAAGAGATCCTGGCCAGGCTGGAAGATGAGCTGCCCCTGGTTTATGAGATTGAGCCGGATGATATAGAGCCGGCCTGCCGGGAGCTGGAAGGGGAGATTGCCGGTATTGCCCAGGGGCTGGCCGGGCGCCTGGACCTTCTGCTTCCCTGCCAGGCAGAGGTTGATCTGCATTCTGATAAATTGGGATTGTCCGGCAGGCTGGACCGCCTGGCACCGGGCGGCACTCCTTCCCTCATCCGTACAGGCAAAGCCCCGCAGGACGGCATCTGGAAAAGGGACCGGCTCATGCTGGCGGGCTATGCCCTGCTCTTGGGCGAGAAGCAAAGGACGCATATAAATCAAGGACTGGTGGAGTATCCGCGTCAGGCCCTGGTGCGCGCCGCTGAGATTCACAGCGTAGATAGAGCGCGAGTGCTGCGAATTCGAGACAGAATAAGGCAGATAAAAGAGGGCCGGCTTCCAGACCGACCCGAGGATGCACTCTGCCCGGCTTGCGAGGCGAGAGAGATTTGCGAGACCAGGCACAGCCTGGCGTCGAAATTTTTTTGATACAAGCATGCAAACCCATACCTTATAAAGGGGAAGCCTCATTTGCTACTACGAAACAAGAACGCTTCAAAGCTGATGGCAGGGCGCGCCGTTTTGGCAGCCACCCCCGGGGTGCATCCCCCCGCCCATGACCTGGCCGCGATCCTGTCGGCTGCAAGAAAGTTCCGAGATGATGTATTGGAACACGACTTGGAAAGGTTCAAGAATGTCGCTTTAGCCAAAAGGTTTTTCGTTAGATCAGTCCGATAAGTATCTGAGGAAGAGATATGGCCGTTAAGACTGAATTACCAATTGTATTATTCTGCTTACTCATGCTATCGCAAGCATGCAGCGCAGCATCAGGAACTCGCGAGGACCCCATCCCCATCGGTACCGCCGCAGATATAGGCGGTGGCTGGTCGATAAAAGTCCTTGAGGTATATTCCAATGCAAACGATATGGTAGCTCAAGAGAACCCGTTCAATTCCCCGCCTAAGGATGGCCAGCAATTCTTTTTGGCCCGCATTGAACTCAAGTATACAGGTCCCGATTCATCAGAATTTGCCGCAGGTTATAGATTGAGGACGGTTGGCCCTTCGTCTGTAGTATATAGCACCTACAGGAATAGTCCGGGGGTTATTCCAGATGAATTGGATAAAGCAGAAGCGTTCACAGGAGGCTCAGTTATCGGAAACATCGGATGGGCGATTAATTCATCCGATGCGGATGAACTCGTGATGTATAATAGCTATGAATCAAAAGGCGATCGTAAATTCATGGCGTTATATAAAATCATTTGAACAGGGGGGTAAAATTTTATGAGACATTTAGGGCTGATACTGGCCTTCATGCTTGCAGCTGTATCATTATCGCAGGCCTTCCCGCTCCAAACAACGGACGGCATGATAAAGATCTACGGCATGATTCCTACCAGCGACGGGTTCGCTTTGGACATCTTCTCACCCTACGAATTACAAGGCAGAGGCATTGCTTCCAATCTGAAAGTCGATGTAGTCGATTCTGAAGATAGGTTCATCAAAGCTCGCAATATAGAAGATGTATCCAACCCAGGTTATAATGACCGGGCACTATATTTCTTTGAGTTCGACCAACCCGCGACCCAGATAAAGAGGACCAGGATCGAGACGCCCAATCAGGATGTTTATAGCATCTCTTGGTCGGGGATTCCTGAAGCATCGACGGATAACATAACGATAAAGCTCTACGGAGTCAAGGACAACACCCAGAAGAATACATACAACGGCCTGCAGAATAAGCAATATGATTTTGAGGTTAAAGTTACAAATAAAATGCCCCAAGGTCTAGCGCTCTCTCCTAAGTTTTTCTGGCTCTTGGACCAATTCAACTACGGCTACGAGGTAAAGGGAGAGGAGTACAAGCTCCTGCCAAACGAGTCCGTGAGATATATCCTACACTCGCAGGCGCTGTCGCCCCTATCCAGGCCCAAAGGCCTTAGTTTCCTCCCAGAAAACTTCACAATCGACCTGGAAGGATGGTACTGAGGGGAGGATTTCCCCTCTCCTTTACTGCGGCCTGGCGCTACCATGCCCCCCGGACCTGGCCAGATTCTGTCAGATATGCAACGACTAAAGCGATATCGTGGAAATTCAATTTGTTCTGTACTTAAAATTCAATCATCAGAATACTTGAAAATTTTGGATTTGGGCAATATGCGGAGCGTCGGATTTGGACCGATCGGAACCCTTGGAGCGTTTTCGCCCAGGATACAATCACAGATGAGCATTCAAACCGGCAATTGGAGCATCGGATGATGCTCCGCCCCAGGGGCTCCAATTATCCAGCTCGTAATTTTATCCGTGGATACTATCAGCATCACACCTGCAAGGTACAATTAGAAACAGATCTACACTATCTGAGGGCCGCAAAAGGCTGAGCATACTTGTGCGCAACCTTTCAGACTAGCAAAAGGTTTTTCGTCTGAACTCATCTATTACTTTCAAGCCGAGAGGCAGGTACTGGCGGAGCTGGCGAAATGGCATGTGGCTTGGTCATCGAAGAACTGGAAATTCTAAACATACTTCGGACACATTTTAGCTTTTCCAGAAACAAGAGTTTTGATCTAAATCATATTGCCAAGGCATATTTGGGTAGATTTAAGAAAAATCCCGTCGATATCGCAGATCAACTCAGAAAAAAAGGATATATCACGTTATTGTCTAAAAAAGATGGAAAGTACTATATTTCTAATCTGGAAGCAACCTTTTATGCTCTTGGTGAACATGAATATGTCTCTCCAGATAGCCTGGCGGACAAAAGGATTCGTTCCGGCAAGTATCATAAGCTGTAAAGATATCATGACAAGCCTGTCACAAGCCCTAAATAGAATGAAATATGAAAGTTGTGTGGTGAAACTGCGTGGTTGTTCCATTTGAGAAAGTGTTCGGCGATACTAGTGAGTTAAGGGTGATTCAATTCCTCTTGCCCATGAAGGATTATGAGTTCAACATCAGTGATCTTGCACGAGGGTCCGGTGTTTCTCGCCAAGCATTGAACAGTGTTGTTCGGAAGCTCCTGAAATGGCATGTGTTGAAGGTGGTGAGCAAGCGCAGCAATGCTAATTATTATGCATTTGACAAGGATTCGGGTTTTCTAGGAGCATTTGAGGACCTGAATAATTACGTCATCGAGCAAATGCTCGGGGAAGAGACTTTAGCCAAAATGGCGATCTATTCAGTTGAGCGGCACATTAAAATTCAGCCCGTAGAAGGATTATCACAATATCAAGCGAAGGGTTGGCTTTCAGAGAGCCCAGATAGCTGGTCACGATTGCATCTCGAAGACCGGCCAAAACCTATCTCTTTTGAAAAATCCGTAGAAGTTAAGATAGAAAACGTCCATACCGGTGGTGCCTATGCCGCAGCGTGAAGACTTCTTCAGGAAGGAGTTGGTGGAGGAGTTGAGAAGGGTAGAGAGTCTCATACGACAAACACCATCCCTCGACAAGAAAATTTACTATTTTTCTGCCACTTACGGAATCACGGGCAGGACATACAGATACTCCTTCTCAAGCGAGGTGCTTATAGCTGACATTTTACTACAAAGTGTATATAATATGATGACTGAGAGACTGAATTTGATTAAGGCAGGAAATCCCACAGTTGACCCTGATATAAAGATTTTTGAAAAAATATGCGACGGTTTAAGAGATCTCGCGAATAGTCTTGAAACTAAGGAGAGCATTCAGGGACCCTTAGAAACCATAACATCTGCAGGATTCTCTCTAACCGGTCCAGGAAACTATCTCAAAGAAAAGGGAGATCTACAGATTTAGCCCCTTCCCGTGGCCCGCTCCAGAATGTTTTTCTGCTAGATATTACAAACCACTATCAGTGAATGGTTCGCGTACCTTTTATAATCTCTCGTTCGAGACAGAGTAAGGCAGAAAAAAGAGGGCCAGCTTCCCGATCGGCTCGATGATGCACCCTGCCAGGCTTGCTCGGCAGCGGAAATCTGCGAGACGCAGCTTAACCTTGCGTCAAGATTCATATAATGCACGAAGTGCAAACCCAGACCTTATAAAGGGGAAGCCTCATTTGCTGCTACGAAATGGCAACCATAGAGGAACAGATCAAGGCGCTGGAAGAGGAGATCTTTAACACTCAGAAGAACAAGGCCACTGAGCACCACTTGGGCAAGATCAAGGCCAAGATCGCGAAGCTAAAGGCGCAGCAAGAGCTTCAGAAGATCAAGGGCGGAGGCGGGGGTAGAAGATACTACATCAAGAAGTCGGGAGATGCAACTGTGGCCCTGGTTGGCTTTCCATCTGTCGGAAAGTCAAGTCTGCTCAACCACCTGACCGCCTCCAAATCAGAGGTTGCCGATTACCAATTCACTACCCTGGAGGTCATTCCCGGGGTCATGAAATACAAAGGCGCAGAGATCCAGATACTGGATATGCCGGGCATCATCAAGGGTGCCGCCAAGGGCAAGGGCCGGGGCAGAGAGGTTATAACAGCAGCTCGCGCCGCGGATATAATATTACTACTGGGGGACGTCTTCAACTACAAGCTGAATATTCTGGAGCGAGAGCTTTACGATGCGGGAATCCGGTTGGATAAACAGCCCCCCAATATTCACATCACGCCGGACAGGAAGGGCGGAATAATCATACGCAGCACTGTGCATCTCACCCACATGACTGAGTTTGAGATTGCGGAGATCATTCGCGCCTACGGAATTGTCAATGCCAATGTCACGATCCGCGAAGACGTAGATACAGACGGCCTGGTGGATTTTTTGGCAGGAAACCGGGTTTACATTCCCTCGGTCGTGGCCATAAATAAGTTCGACCTCCGATTCGGAAACGTGGAGAACAGGATCAAAGAAGACCTGGGCAGGGACTATCTGCCCATCTCTTGCGCCACTACCCAGGGCCTGGATGATCTAAAGGATCTTATTTATGAGCGGCTGGGATTCATCCGCGTCTATCTCAAGCCGAAAGGGGGCAAAGCAGACCTGGAAGAGCCGTTGGTACTCCTGGACGGAAGCAGCGTCAGATCTGTTTGCGAGCATCTTCATCGTGACTTCGTGAATCTCTTCCGCTATGCTCTGGTCTGGGGCAAGAGTGCAAAGTTCCCGGGCCAATCGGTGGGGCTGGAGCATGAGCTAAGGGACTGCGATATACTCTCCATAATTACCAAGAGAAGATAATTGCAGCAGCTTTTTCCCTGACCGGCAAGTATATAAGCTGAGCGGTTCTTTAGATGATGCTGGATTCGTCGATTCAAAGAGATTTGTTGAGATGTTTTCGGGAGCGGTTTCGATTCATTGAATCGATTCAAAAGGTAAGTGAATTAAATGTTTGAGAGAAAATATGAAAACAGCGGTAGCAGCAGAAGTGGCTACAACAGCGGTCCCAGAGAAATGACAGATGTTACTTGTTCAGAATGCGGCAAACAAACACAGGTGCCCTTCAAGCCTGATGGTTCCAGGCCGGTATACTGCAGCGAGTGCTATCAGAAGCATAGACCTGCCAGATCCTCGTCCGGCAGATACTAAACCCTCATTATTTCCTAATAATATATTCATAAGAGGGCTGGGTTCGTATATAACGGAGCCTGGAAAGAAGGCAAATACAACACTCCCTCACAATTTTTTGCTGTGATATATGAAATAATGATAATAATTTGGGCATGGGGTGGAGGCGAAATGAAACAACCTGAAAAGCAAGATGTTGAGAAGTTTGACGGCATAATCTCGGAGTTGGGAAGAAGAGGGATAGTAGTGCTGATGCATCGTCCTACACGCTGGGGTTATGTCGTGGACGCGGTCATTCCATCAATCAAGATAGTCATTCTCAAGATGCCGGATCTGACCAAACAGGTCAAAGTGGCCATGAGCCAGTTTAGGGATCTGATTAACAGGCTGGAGAGCGATGGATATCAAGTCATTGTCATTCCCAAGAACCGCATGAATGAGGCACAGGTCAAAGCCTTCTGCGATCGAATCGCAGCGGAGCCTGCTCTGGCCGCCGCATGATTTTTTCTGATCAATGAATGTTTCGCCTGAGTTCCAATCTCCCCTCTCTCGTAGGCCCGGGCGAGCAGGCTGCCTGCATCCACCATGCCCAGGTATTCGAAGGACATGGCAAACATCTCTTGCCGGCGAGCTTGCGGCTGGCGATGTAGGGCCGCAGCCTGTGATCTCTGTGTTGCCGCCTTTTCTGGGGCTGCCCGGCACTGCTAAAATCCTCAAGCTTCACTCCCCTTACTTGTACCAGTCCAGACTTTCGTCCACGAATCTTATGAACGATATGAAGAAGTCCTTTGCATCCTGGTTCATCCCGGTCAGGGAGATCATTTTTTCCGCCTGGCGGGCATGCCCTCTTGAGATCGACTTGGCCTCGTCCAGAGCGCCGCAGTCCCTTATCAAACTCTGCACATACTTGATTTCCGCACCCTCAAGGCATCTCCCTTCCTGCATGATTGCAGCCAGGCGCTTATCCTTTTGCAGAGCCAGGATGACATGCAGCGGTTTTTTCCTCTTGCCGATGTCTCCACAGGGAACTCTTCCATACTGCTCCTCTGTGGCAAAGGTATCGATGATGTCATCCTGAATATCAAAAGCAAATCCTATGTGCCCGGCAGCATTTAAGAGCAGCTCCAGATCCTTTTCGGGGGCGGATGCCAGCCGTGCCCCGATGAGCATTGATGCCTTGAAGAGAGAGGCGGCTCTTCTGCCGGCCATGACCTCCCACTCCCTTACATCCGGGTCCTTGTACTCGAAGAGCATGTCCAGGATCTGGCTCTCGTTCACAGCCTGAAACTCTGCTGCCAGCAGTTTTGCTGCCTCCACGAGCTTATCTTTCTCAAAGCCGGATTGCATTAGGCACTCCATGGCCAGTGCATAAAGAATATTTCCGGCAAACATGGCCGAAGCGACGCCGAAGCGCTCATCAAATCCCTTGGCGATAGTTTTATGCAGCGTGTACCCGCCTCTTCTCTTTTCTTCCGCATCCACTATATCGTCATGTATGAGGATGCTGTGCCGATACAGCTCAATGCCGGAACAAACCCTGACGATCCGGTCGTCAATTTTACCGGTAAAGCCCTGATAGACTATGAGAGTGCTGCAGGCAGACAGCCTTCTTCCGCCCCTCAGCACAAACTCACGGGTAGCATCATAAACATCTCCCAGGAAGGGATGGTACTTTTGGCCATCTCTTACCATCTCATCCAATCGGCTCTTGAGGTCTTCCTCTATGATTGCCCCATATCTATCGAGCACATCTATATAGTCCATTGAGCTTTTCACCTCCTCACATATGATTCCAGAGCAATTTTGGATTCTGCTTGGCATCTATTCCCGCCCACCTGCGATCAAAGGTTTTCCTCTCAAGAATGTATCCACCCACTTCATTCTATCTGCATCATCTTGGCTAATGCCTTCTCCAGCTTCTTCTGCGTTTTAGCATTGGGTGTGAGCAGAATATCCAGATCCCTTTCGATTTTTTTGCAACTCTCCGCAGAGGCGGGGCAATCCTCGTAGATCTCCACGCCCTGTAGACCAATTTGCCCGGGGCTGAGAAATGGGCTGCATCTGCATACCATCGGCCTGGCCCGATATATCTTGCATCCCTTCTGCACAACATCGTAAAATCGGCATGGCTCTGTTGCCTCGAAGGCCAAGAGGTCAGTCTCGCTGGGATGGGGGATGGTATATTCTTCAATCGCTTCTTCCTCGGAAATATTAAAAAAGCTCGCTAATCTTCGAATATCTTTGGGATAAATATCAATGGGATCGGCTACCCGGCAGCAATGGCCGCAGCGCCGGCACGAGAAATCCATCTGAATCTGGATGCGCAGATAATCATAGGGATCTAATGCCATAGATTCTCAGAACTTTATCCTGGGGATCTCCGCTTCCCTCATATTCTCGACCATGCTCCAAAACCACGCCTCGCCCTTCGGGATGCGAAATATAGCCAGCACCGGGTCGCTGGGGCTCTTCATCAAGTCTTTGAGAAAAGGCCTCTCCTCCATGAGCCGGGCTCGAAGCAAAGCATTGTCCAGGAACTCCACTTCTCCAGTAACGCGCATCATATTCTTGGCCATTATGTCGCCGCCGGCATGATAGAAGCAGATCTCCACATTGGGATTGTTCTTGAGCTGCCTGTAGACGCTCTTTGCTGTTCCCGTATGGTAGTAAAATCCGCTCTCATCGGCAAACCACATTAAAAAGGCCCTCACCCTGGGCATTTCCCCATCCATAGTGGCCATGAAGCTGACCGGATTATCACTAGCAAATTTTATGCAATCCTTAAAATCCATTACAGATCCCTTTCCGGTATTGCATGCTGTTATTATTTAGACCTTTCTGCATTTGTATCAATCGAAAAGACTTATTATGTAATAGTAATAATATTGCTTCTAATGCTTAATATAACAGAACTGAGCGAACGGCAGCTTTACGTGGAGAGCGACCGCTGGCAGTGCAGCTTCGGCTACGGCGAGCCGGTGAGGCTGGGCCTGGTCCTGGAAGCCGTGGACCTGTCAATAAGTGATGAGGAGGGCTTCTCTTACGTCATCGATGCCGGTCTCATTCCCCAGCTCGATTTTCTGGACGAGGAAATTATAGAAGAGGCAAAATCGGAAGGCCTGGAGACAAGAGTGGAGCTTTTGCGCTATGCCTACGAGTGCTATGGCGGCGTGCCCTTGAACATCGATGCCGTGCAGCCCCCCAAAGCCTCCTGCGGCATGTCAAGCTTCGTGGCCAAGAGCAATATCAGCACCGTAATTGCCGGGACTGGTGAGGAGATGGAGACCCGCCACTTCCAGGATCTAGAGGAGGCCATGTCCTTTGCTCGCGACTTCTATGCCGTTTATGCCCCCGTCATCTTCGGCTTCATTGATGTGGTTCTGGATCACCCTCTCCGGGTGGGGGGAACAGGCTGGGACAAGATCAGGCAGATGGCCAAAAAATAATCTGTACCACAGCCTTAAATACGTTAAATGTCGAATATAAATTGAGAGGAATTGTTATGCCATACTATCATATGATGGACTGGTTCCCTTTCATGGGATTTGGAACAGTTTTTGCCTGGTTTGTCTCTTTAGCAGTAGCCTACCTGGTCTATAAGGATGCAGAGAAAAGAGACATGAATGGGCTTTTATGGGGTTTGCCGATCTTGATACCCTGGATAGGCATACTGTTTCTGATACTGTATCTGATCTTGCGCGATTCAGGACGCCGCATTGCTGCCGAGAGTAGAGTGCCGGCAAAAACCACTGCAAAAGAGGTTTTGGACGAGAGATATGCCAGGGGAGAGGTGACAAGAGAGTTCTACCTGCAGATGAAGGAAGACCTAAAAAAGGAGGATCTTAAAGAGCCCTCTAACTGATGGCAGCAAAGCAAATTACATGACGTTGCCGCCGCCACGAACCGGATTAAACGAAAAGAGCTTGTGCATCCGCTGCAGTTTGCAAACCAAAAGCGCCTAAATTGCGCTCAATGGCAGCACTAAGCTCATCGATCTTTACAGGCTTATTGAGAAAATCATCAGCCCCCGCATTATAGCAAAGATCGCGGCACATCTCCGCCTCAAATGAGGTGACAACTATTATCTTGGGGCCTTGCGGCCATCGCTTGCGGATGATTTTGGTGGCTTCAATTCCATCCATTTCCGGCATCTGGATATCCATGAGCACCAGGTCGTAAGGATGCTCTTCCATAGCCACCAGAACCTCCCGGCCGTTCTTGGCCGTATCGGCCTCTAGGCCCAGCTTCTTAAGTGCAATCAGAGCCACCTTCCGATTTACCGGGTTGTCCTCGGCAAGAAGAATGTTTAAATTATATCTGGCCAGCATAGTCCTCGACCAGCATGTTAGAGCTTTTAGTATAAGAATTTTTCTTTAGTAATTAATTTTAAGGCATAGTTCTCAGATTGTTTAAATGAGTTCTATAAGTCTATTTACAAAGATTTATAATTCTATAATAGGGTGCAATCATTCATAACTTAAAATTAATTCAAATAATAAAATCATTAATTGGCAAACATTTAATTGATGTTATTCCTCACAATAATGCAAAACAATTTCTGAAATCCTGCATGCTCCTTTTGGTGCATTAATTTTGTATACTTGTGCGCGAGAATCAATGCTAATTTGCCGGAATTGTGGTGTTATCCTTGGCAGCATCTGCCCATGCAAGCTTTTTTCGGCAAAGACGCACCAGGATAGATGTCAATGGAAGAAACCAGGCCGCAGGAGGAAATAGTTGAAGATAGCTTCTTTTTGACTCCCGCCTTTCAGGCTCTGACCATTGGCGTTCCCTTCTGTGTCTTCAAGCTGCTCTTTGGTCTACTTGCCCTGCGCGCGGGTTTGCCGTCTGCCTTCCTTTCCATCTTCGGATGGCTGGTCATAGCCTGGGCCTGGGCGGATTTGCTCATGAACCTGGCTCGAGTCATCTATCACCTGGCCGGCCGGGCGGCCCCCATCGAGTACTGCACCATCGCTCAGGCGGGAAGGCTCTTTAAGAGGCCCAGGCTCTTTTTGGCCATCGACACTCTGATCTCCTTTTCCATCATCTGTTTCGTTCTGTGGTCCGGCTGGATAGTGCGCCTCAGCCTGGAAGAGTCCTATCTCTGGTATGCAGCTACCACATTGAACCTGATCAGCATCTCTGCAGTCAACATCTGGATTCAACTGCGCCGAAGATCGTGAGGTTGTGAGGTTTTTTGGGGATGAGAATATGTTTTTTATATTTGATGAGTTAATCATAGGATTTGAGGTATAGAAAATGAAGAAACTAGCAAGCATATTTCTGGCTGTCGTCGCTGCTGTTCTAATAGCGCTGGCCGCCGTCTCAACCGGCAGCATCTGCGACAATGCCCCCTGCGAAGATGCTATAAATGTCAGTGCAGGCGAGAATTTTACCATCGAGCTGCCGTCCAATGCCGGTTCAACGGGCTTTGCATGGTGGACCCAGTTTGATACCGAGTACCTGAGCCTGTTGAACTCCTCCGAACAGTCCGGCAATGCAAAGGCGGGAATGGTGGGCGTGCCCGGCAAAAAGCTCTTTGTATTCAGCGCCAAAAAGTCCGGCAGCACGGACGTCATCATGCTCTTGCTCCAGCCCTGGGAGAACGGCACCATAGGTGAGAAAAAGATATTCCCTGTCAACATTTCATGATCTTGAGACTTCTCTCCTGGAATGTGAACGGTCTGAGAGCCATTTACAAAAAGGGCTTTGTGGATTGGCTTAGAGGAGATATGCCCGATGTGCTCTGCCTGCAAGAGACAAAAGTGACAGCAGACCAGGTCCCTTCCGAGTTGAAGAGCATACCTGGCTACTTTTCCTATTTCGGCTCCGGAGAGCGAAAAGGGCGGGACGGAGTGGCTCTTTTCTCTAAAACAGAGCCTCTGAGCGTAAAGTACACTCTGGGAATGGATGGCTTTGATGACGAGCATCGCGCTATTGTGGCAGATTATGGAGAGTTCCTGCTCTTCGTTGTCTACTTTCCCAACGGCAAAGCCTCCCAGGAGCGGCTGGTAGAAAAGGGCTTTGTTGACACATTTCGTATCTTTCACGCGGAGGGCGAGAACTACTCCTGGTGGGATTTGAAGACACGAGCAAGGGAGAGAAATGTGGGCTGGAGGATAGACTACTTCTTCGTGAGCGAAAATCTGCGAGAAGCCGTCTCGTCGGCGTTTATCCTTAGAGATGTCACAGGCGCCGATCACTGTCCGGTGGGCATTGAGCTGGAGATCGACTCAAGCTCAAAGGAAAAAGGTTTTATCAGTAATTGAGTAAGGATAAAGAATATGAGGCTGGCCTGGCCACCGCCCCGGCATCTAATTGCGTCTGTTTTAATCTCGGTTTTAGCTTTGGCCTTGGTCCATCTGCCGCCCCCATCCCTGCAGGAGACCCTATCGCTCCCGGCCCTCATTCTCGTGCTCCTCATCCCCGGATATCTTGCCACACTATCGCTATTTCCCGGCAAAAGCGACCTTAGCGGGCAGAGGCGCGCATTTCTCTGCTTGGTCTTCTCTGCAATGCTAGCCGGGCTATTCAGCTTCATTTTGTCGGCCACTCCCCGAGGACTGCAGAGTGCATCTTTAGCCACCCTTCTCTCGCTTCTGGCCATATTTCTGGCGGCGGTGGCCTATGGCCGCTGGTCAAATCTGCCTCGCAAGAGAAGATTTCTACTTTTGCCGAAAAGGGGGATGCGATATGCGCGGGGCTTTCCCCGCATTTCTGGCGCAAGCATCAGGGGCAGGCGTGCCGCTCTGGTTATCGTCCTGCTCGCGGCCTGTTTAATAGCTGCCCTGGCTATTGCCTTTGGCCCATATCATTTTCCTTCCGACGAGCCATTCACAGAGCTTGGGGCTACAATTCCAGGGGAAGCATTAAGCCCTCAATCATTAAATAATTCAGCCGAATCAAGCCGCCCATCCCCGGCCGCGAACTTTATGGGAATCAATGCCACAGAGAACAATTCTCCTGTAATTCTTGAGGAGAAGAGCAAGGTAATCGTTCTCAACGCAGGAGGAGGCGGTATGGATGGTGGCATGGGAGGCGGCAGCTCAGAGAGTAGAAGTCAAACTGCGGCAAAAAAGCCTGATTCTCAGACGGCTTTGCAGCCCGAAAAAACTGCAAGCTCAGTTGCCGGGAAAAATGTTTCGAGCTTAAGCATCACATCAAGCAAAGAGAATCAGACTGGGAAAGACAATCTTACTTTAAAAAATAATTTAACACATTTTGCCTCAAATGTGTCTTCTGCATCGAATGCATCTTTGCCATCTGAAAAGACTCCCTCTTTGCAAGCTTCTGCAGCGCCAGTGACTGCTCCCTCGCCTGATACAAATAGATCTTTGAAATTAGTTGCATCCATGGGGCCAATTAAGTCTAATGAGTCTTCTTCATCTGCAGCATCGGACATTAATGCCGCTGCCGATAACAGCACAGGAAAAATATCAGCAAAGAATGAATCCAACTTATCCAATTCCAATCAGCCCCCTGTCCTAGTGGCCCTTGTTCCGGACAGAGCCAGCCCTCAGCAACAGGGTGCAGCGATCTTCTGGAAGGCGGAGGCAACGGATGAAGAGGGCGACAAAATCCTTTACAAGTTTTTGCTGGACGGTCAGGAAGTTAGGAAATGGTCCAAGACCAATAGCTGGAGCTGGCTATCTCAAGGTTTGTCGGCTGGAGATTACCAGATCACAGTTCTAACAATAGATGGCAAGCACGCCTCTCTGGATTCGTTTGATAGCCGTATGAATGCAAGCTTCACCTTAAATCGCCCCAACCAGGCCCCCGTTCTGCAGCAGCTCAAATCGGACAATGCCAGTCCTCACAGCATTGGGGGCAGGATAACCTGGACGGCCAGCGCCACAGATCCGGATAACGATCAGATTTCCTATAAGTTTATGAAGAACGATGAAGATGTGACCGGCTGGTCAACGTCCAATTCCTGGATCTGGGATACCTCATCAGAAAAACCTGGAGACTACAGGATTGCCGTACTGGCCAAAGACGGCTTGCATGCATTAAAAGATGCCTTCGACAGCACTCTGGATTCCTCGTTTGTTCTGACATCTCCCAACAGCATCCCGGAAGTTACAGCGCTAAAAGCGGACCGACCCAGTCCTCAGGCCAATGGTGGCGTCATAACCTGGACTGCGATTGCCGTTGATCCTGATGGAGACGAGATCTCCTACAAATTCCTGGCCAACGATAAAGAGGTCAGGGAATGGTCCTCGTCGAATTACTGGGTCTGGAATACATCTTCCGCCGCGCCCGGTGAGTATAGGATTAAAGTCCTGGCCAGGGACGGAAAGCATGCTCAAGAAGACTCTTTTGACAGCTCCAAAGATGCTGTCATCACTATTACTATTGCTGACTCAAATCAGCCGCCTGCCTTATTGGCCCTTGTGCCAGATATTGCCAGCCCAGAGGTCCAGGGCGCGACAGTAATCTGGAAGGCAGAGGCCCAGGACCCGGAAGGCGACAAAATCCTCTACAAATTCCAGCTCAACGGCCGGGATATGAGCAGATGGTCCGAGCTTTCAAGCTGGAAATGGTCCTCCAAGGATCTAGCGGCAGGAGACTATAAAATCAGGGTTTTAGCCAGGGACGGCAAGCATGCCTCCGAGGATTCATTCGACAGCTCCAAGGATGCGGTATTCTCTCTCATCTCCGAGATAGATCAGCAGATAGACCAGTTGATGAAAAAGAGGTCATCCACCAAGTCCAACGAGATTCTAGGAAAAAGTAACAGCACCGGCGAGCAGGAAAAGACAGTCACGCCTCGAAAGCTGGGCGGCTAGGCTGCAAGAAAATCGGGCCGTTATCAAAAGCAGGATCTACAGTTCAGTCTCGCCCGCCTGCCTTAAAGCCTCCTGATAGAACTTGTTGGCATACTCCTTGACCATTCTTCGAGAGCTGAACCTGGCCGCTGCGCTCTTTATCGATTCCTTCATGATTTTGATCCAGCCGGGAGATATGCCAGTTTCATCCCTGTCATAATAGAGAGGCACGATTTGCTTCTCAAGAATGGCATAAAGCTCCTCTGCATCTTTATCCTCCGACCCTTTGCCGTCGCTATCAAAGGCCCAGCCGTTGGCCCCATTGTACCCCTCAATCCACCAGCCGTCCAGAACGCTCAGATGGGGCACTCCGTTCATCCCGGCCTTCATGCCGCTCGTTCCCGAGGCCTCAAAGGGCGGCTCTGGATTATTCAGCCAGACATCCACCCCATGAATCAGATACTGAGCCAGCTCCTCGTTGTAGTCTTCGATGAAGGCCACGCGTCCCCCAAAATCAGGATCGCGGGCAATGCAAAAGACCTGCTGGATGAGCAGCTTTCCCGCATTGTCGGAGGGATGCGCTTTTCCGGCGAAGACGATCTGAACAGGCATCTTCGCATGGCCCAAAATAGCTTTCAGCCTCTGTAGATCCCGTAAGATTAAATTGGCTCTCTTGTAAGAGGCAAATCGGCGGGCGAAGCCCAGAGTGAGAGTATTGGGATCAAACAATATCCCTGAGGCCAGGATGATATTGGGATCGGCATGTTCTTTCCAGCGCGCTCGCGCTCTCTCCTGCATGACTGCAATCATCATCATCTTTTGCAGCCGGTGAACCATCCACAGCTCGCCGTCGGGAATATCGTCCACCAATTGCCAGATGGAAGGATTGTCGTGATCATTCAGCCAGCTTGGCCCCAGATATCTGTTGAAGAGCCCGGCCATGCGTGAGTCAATCCAGGTGGGAGCATGCACGCCATTGGTGATGTGGCTGATGGGCACCTCCTCCTCTCCAAGCTGGGGCCAGAGGTGATGCCACATCTTCCGGGCGACCTCTCCATGCTTCCGGCTCACGGCATTGCAGTAGGCGGACAGGTGCAGGGCGAAGACTGTCATGTTGAAGCCCGCGCCGGGATTCGCGGGATCTATGCCCAGGCGGTAGAACTCCTCCCGATCTATGCCCAGAAGAGGAATATAAGATGCAAAATATTTGTCCATGAGAGAGAAGGAGAAGATGTCATGGCCTGCGGGGACTGGGGTATGGGTTGTGAAGATGGTCGTTTTCCGGACGAGATCGACGGCATCCGTAAAGCTGCTGCCCTTTTCCACCATCTCCCGAATGCGCTCCAGAATAGCAAAAGACGAATGGCCCTCGTTTAAGTGCAGAACGAAGTGTTTTATGCCCAGGGCCTTTAGAATTTGGGTTCCGCCGATTCCCAGGATTATCTCCTGCACCAGACGATGCTCATGATCTCCAATGTAGAGGCGTGAGGAAATGCCCCGGTTCCAGGGATCATTGGCCTCGATGTCCGTGTCGATCAAGTAAAGCGGCACCTTGCCGATCTGAGCCTTCCAGACCTCGAAGCAGATGGGAAGCTGCAGTATGGGCACCTTGAGGGTCAGGGGCCGGCCGTCGCTGTCCAGCACGCGGCAGATGGGGGCGCGCACCCGGTCCAGGGCCTCGCTCTCGCTATTCTGCCAGCCGTCGGATGAGAGCCGCTGGTGCAGGTAGCCCTCCGGATACATGAATCCCACACCCACCATGGGAACCCCCAGGTCACTGCATTCCTTGAGAAAATCTCCCGCTAAAAAGCCCAGGCCTCCGGCATAAAAGGGAAGAGAATGGTGCAGGCCAAACTCGGCTGAGAAGTAGGCGATGGAGCAGTGCCCCAGGTTTTCGATCTTGGAGTTAAACCAGCTCTGGTAGGCGTTCACTCCGGAGTCGAACCTGGCCATGACTGCATCATAGCGCCTTAAGAAGCGGGGGTCTCCTGCCGCGGCATCAAGCGCCGAGCGGTCTGTTTCCGAGAGCAGCTTAACCGGATTTTGGGCTTTGAACTCGGAGCCGTTTCCAGCCAGCAGATAAAAGAGGGCTCGAGCCTCGGGGTGCCAGCTCCACCAGAGGTTGCAGGCAAGCTCACCCAGGCGATTTAATCTCTCGGGAAGGTAAGGGAATTTGCCTTCATAATTGTCCATCGGAATTTAGCTCCTTGCGGCTGATAAGAACAAGATCTATTTAAGCACGACATCGAGATATTCTTGCCCGACGGGCATTGCATGCGCCATCAAAAATAGATTCGATTCTCTATTAGCGAAAAATTTTTACGGTTGAGCTACCAATCACTTTTTATGCATTTGATCGATGTTTCTTCTCCCCAAGCTGCAGCCGCCCACGATACCCGCGAACCAAATTCTGCAGGCAAAGTCGCTGTTGGCGATATAAAAATGTATTACGAGGTCCACGGCCATGGAGAGCCATTGCTCTTAATCATGGGCCTGGGAGGCCACTCTCTTGATTGGGGATGGATCTTGCCCCAAAAATTGGCGGATCGCTACAAAGTAATTCTGTTTGATAATCGCGGCTCAGGTCAGAGCGATCAGCGCGGTCCCTGTACCATTGAGCAGATGGCCGAGGATACCGTCGGCCTGATGGATACGCTTGCAATTGATCGTGCCCATGTCTTGGGAGGAAGTATGGGAGGCATGATTGCCCTGCAAATGGCACTGGATCACCCGGAACGTGTTAATAAGCTGGTGCTGGGGGCCACCTCAGCTGGTGGAAGATCCAGGGTTTTTCCGCCGCCGGAAATCCAGAAGTTTTTCTATCCCAGGCTGGACCTTTCCGCTCATGATTACTTGTTATGGACCGGAGCCGTCTGCTATCCGCAGGAGTTTATTGTTGCTCATCCTGAGATTGTGGAGCGGAAGATTCAGGCCAATCTTGCTTACCCAGGCACGCTTGCAGCCTACATGGCCCAGCTTGAGGCCTTCATGGCTTTCGATGTCGAACAGCGCTTGAATACAATTCATGTGCCGACAATGGTAATAATCGGGAATCGGGATGTACTAACTCCGCCGCCCAATAGCTTCCTTATGGCCGGGAGAATTCCAGGCGCACAAATACGCGAGATTGAGGGGGCCGGGCATATTTTTTGGATCAGCCATCCTGAGGAGACCGTGTCGATAGTAACGGACTTTCTTGGATGAATTACTCCCGACTGTTCACCACGGCTTTGGCCATTCTGATTACGATGTCACTGCCTGGCATCAACAAATTGGCCGATAACATGCCCATGTCAAATATGAGATCGCGGGTTACCACTTTTTCTACTTGTTGTCGCAGAGTAACTCCCCCTGTAGTCATCGTTCCAGTCAGGCCGTCAAACTCTGCTACGGCTGTTTTCCCCTTAGTTTCCCATTTGTACTCAAAGGCGTATACAGGCCGGAAATATAATCCAATTTTTTTTACATCGACCTTTTCCGCATGTATTTTATCGGCTTGGATCGGTCGAAGCATAAAACCCAGGACCTGTCGCACAGCAGCACTTGCATGCATTTCAGGCTGCACAACAATACTTCCCTCTGGTGCAAACTTAGCCGGATCAACGATCGTCTCCTTATCGAAGAGCAGATAGTTCTTCCAATCTCGTTGCTGGTTATGTATTGCGTCAAAGATATATTCGTTGCTAGCCCCCTCCATGCAGTGCTCAACTCCATCAATAGAGAATTGGTGGGGCTTGGCCGTTACTTGATAATCCGTTCCATTGATAGTAACACGTTGTACTTCAGGTGCGAGAACGGGAACTATATAATTACGCCTGCGGTCGTATTCATAGTATACTTGGCAAACAATATGCCAGAAGGGCTCATAGCGGCACTCGCTGTAAGAAATTTGGACTTCTTCCGCTTTTGGTCGCGAGAGCAGACCACTCAAGCCGCTGCTAAAAACTGTTGTCTTCTTATCCCAGGCTTTTTCCCTCGCCTTTTCCATATTCAGCATTGGAAGCAGACGGAATATTTCTTCTTCTCCGAGTGTAATGTCCATATATGAATCCCTCCAAATCATCTTTCATCCGGCCTTTAGAAACCGAGCCATAGAGAGTGATAAATCTGAATTATAGGTTTTGCATTACGATTGATCTCCCCGGGCTCTGTCGCTGCCATTTGGCTGATTCAAGGGGCCCTAAGGGGAAAAGCTTTTCTGAGAGGCGCATTTACGAAATTTCAGGGCATCTCCTTAATCTTTATCTCAAGCTCAAGCTCATTTTTCTCGTATTCCACTTCAAGCTTGATTGGGTATGTGGGATTGATCGAGAAGGACAAGCTCCCATAGGCTAATTCAACCTTACCTCCTGCTTCAATCTGCCGGGCCAGATCTCTTAAAAAGGCTGCTGCCTCAGAATTCGTCAGATAAAACTCCTGTTTGAACTCCTCAATCCCTGTGCCGGAGCAGAATTTCAGGGAGGTTTTTCCAGGCTCTCCTAATAATTTAGCCATGATAATCGCTGAATGTGTTTGGACCTAGTCCATAAAAAGATTTGGCCCATGATGGAAATAGGGTTAAGAAGACTGCAACCCTACTTCCGCGCGCCATTACTTCGCTGTGAGATTCATCTCCCAGATGCCGAAGGCATTATTCTCAGTATCCATGCAGATTACGAAATACCCCATCCCGGGAACGGCTTTCTTTGGGACAATTATTTTGCCGCCCAGCTTTTCAACTTTCGCTGCATATTCGTCCACCGACGGCACTCCGATATATTCTGTAATTTGTTGGTCTGGGTGCATTCTCTTCATCATCCCCCCACCGGGAGCGCCATAAACGTCGATCATCATGTAATCCATGCCTTGAAAGCTTTCAATCTTCCATCCAAAAAGGTCGGAATAGAATGCTTTTGCCCTTTGGATATCATCCGCAGGTATCTCAAAGTGTACTATGCTGGACATCTCTTCTTTCCTCCATGTTCTTGATTATATCACCAAAGTCTGTGAACTCCTCCCACGCCATGAAGGGCGGAGCTTCCCTGCTGCTTCTTCGTTTTTACGCCGTCATTGCCCTCTGGCATCGGGGCGCGTTTTTCGGGAATTTTCGGTTTCCGTTTCATTGGCCCGAACTTGCATCAGATTTGCGATCACGGCAACTCCGCAGAGATGGCGGGATTTGCGACGCAGTCGCAAGATGCAGAGATTCGGATCTCATCGGACAGGTTCGGGGTGTTCCCTCCCTACTCTATGGAATCGTCTGGCGAATCCAAAATCTCCCTGAGGGAGAAGTGATGATGCAATGAAATATATAGTTGATCTGCGCGGGGGGCGAAAGTAATCAGGGCAAAGGGCTCCGCTTTCATCCTGTGGCTGATGTTGTCAGCCGCTCCCCCGGACTTGCAGTCCGGGAGACCACCCTGAAGGATGGGGACTTCCCGCTCCGCCCTTCGCAATCCCGCAAGTTAAAAAATTATTTAAATTTTGTGACAAGCCTCGAAGCCATAGCACGAAGTGCGAACACGCTGGGAATTGCCCGGTCGTTAGCGAATGATTTCGCCCTCTTTCAACCATGCCTCGGGATTGAGGGGGTGCAGGTCTTCCGGCGGGAGGGCTCGCCGGGCAGGGGCGCCGGGGAAAGTCCGCTCGCAGGCCGTCCAGAACGCCGATGAGATCGCTCATTTGCGCCTCGTCAATCCGCACAAGAATCGATTACTAGCCAGTCAGGCCTTTAAGGGCCGTCGTCTGTACCTGCCCAATTCAACAATTATAATAGCTTGCTGCAGTACATCGTTTTTGGCGGAGCTTAGAAAATCCAAGAGGGC
Organism: Methanothrix sp.; assembly: GCA_026394565.1. GTDB lineage: Archaea > Halobacteriota > Methanosarcinia > Methanotrichales > Methanotrichaceae > Methanothrix. The sequence continues at coordinate 16,855 of JAPKYA010000031.1, read as the reverse complement.
CTCGTTTACTTCTTTGGCAACAAATCCTGTGGGCAATCTCAAAATTATTGCACCAGGATGTTGTGGATATCTGAGAATTTCGCCATAATCCAGGTCTCTTGTTATTACTACTCTACCTGCATTCAAGGCATAGTCGATTATCTCTTGATCCTTTGCATATCTCATGCCTAAGTCTCTAACGTCCTCCGTATCAAAGCCCAGGGAGCGGACAGCAATAGCGCTCGATCTGGGCATATCGGCATCCATTAGGAATTTAGGCTTGTGCATAGGCGGTGATCTCTTCGCCGGCAATTACCCGGGCTGCATATGCCAGGGCTGCTAGAACATCTTCCTTTTGCAGGTCATATTCCTTGACAATCTCTTCGATCTCCATGCCGCCGGCAAGCGAGCCGATAATTATCTCCAAAGGAACACGAGTGCCCTTTATGATCGGTTTTCCATGCCTCACCGCCGGATCGATTACTATTCTATCCTCGTACATTTTATGCCCTCAGATCAGTTATATATTTGCAGACATCTCAGCATAAATCCTTTTGCGGAGCATACGAAGATCAGGCTTTCCATATTCTCTTTGCCTCAAGAGGATCGATCTTTGAGATCGCCACGCAGCCTTTCAATTCTCGCTTGAACTCTACTGCTCCGATTAGCGGCTTGATTATCACATTTCCGTTCTCGGGCCCAACTTCCACTTCATCGCTTACTTCGGAAAAGGGCTCAAGGTCCTAGGGCGGACACATGCGCGTGGGCGCGGGCAAGCGGGCCCGGAGGCGGCTGTGTCTGTCCTCAGGGCGTTTGCTCAAAATTACGATCTATAGATATATGCGGCCCTAGCCAGCATGAGGTTTAGGAACGATATTATGAGGAAAACAAGTATGTATATATCAAAAAAATCGAAGTGAGTCTTTTTTAAAAGGATCGCCTTATAGTATTTGATCAGTATTTTTATGGATCTATATATATGGGAAAAATCAAATTTCTCCATTATTGGAGGAATATCTTTGATTTTATCTTTTCCTTCGCATTGCCCATAGATTTCCTTTTTAAGAGGCTTTGGAAAACATCTAAAATCGTAGTTATATTGTCGCATTAAATATGTATCTTCACATATTTTATTACTTGAAAGAATCTCTTCTATTTGCCTTAGTCTATAAAATCTAATCAGATTATATGATCGGAAACATTGCATGATCAGGACCCATATCAAGACCAATCCTTCGATAATTGAGACGGCAATGAGAACTTGAATCCAAATCCTCTTTTCAGCTGAAAAATAATCTTTAACAATAAATGTCTGGAATCCAAAAATCGCCGTTAGGAATATAGCAGTTACTGTCCAGGATATCTTATGATTCTCCCAAACACTTTGGTGAATTTTTTCATAATTAAATTTTAATAATTCGCGCTCATCTTTAGTAATGTCCCTACTCATATTACCTCATTGACTCGTGAATTAAGTTAACATTTAGTCGTTAAGGTTAATTAGACTTTCCATTCTGCATGCGGCAAGATCGTGGCCGGCCATGCCCTCAAGATCGCAGGCCGGACTTTGCTCGAGTATTAAAGCCCTCTTGACGTGCTCAACTAAGGTCAGCTTGATTACGGTGGGCACTATCTCGGCCATCAACGGGCACAACGATACAGCCGGCAGCGTATTCGTTAACACAGAGGAGCTGGTCTTCACTGGGCCCACCAGGTTGACCAACATCCGGGAGCTCACGGCCCTGTCCACTATCGCAACGTCCGGCCTTGACTGCAATATCCTGGTCGAGTGCATATCTACAGGAGGGGGCTCGCTCGAGAAAACCCTCGATTCTCACCATCATCCCCTCGGAGGGCTCCACCACTTCCAAGTAGCACCTTCTAAATCAGGGAGTAGCTCGGGCAGAAATCGCACAGTCTCGCCTACCTCCGGCCTCCTGCCCCGGTTCACCGTGCCCTCGAAAGCGGTCACCACTCACAGGCCGATATCCTCCGGCGCTGGCAGGCCCTGCAGCAGATGCCCCGGTCCTACCAGATGCACAGTGACGATTCCCTGCTTATTCTTGAGCACCTTTGCAAAATGAGTGATGGGACGGCCCAAAAGCCGGTAGCGGAAGATGTCGCCTTCCTTTAAGTGCGCCTCGGGATTGAAGGGATGCAGATCCTCCCGGCAGGAGGGCTCGCCAGGCAGCGGCGCTAAGGCAAATTCCGCCCGCAGGCCGTCCAGAACTCCGATGATATCCTCAGTCTTTTCGGAGCAGGCCAGCAGCCCTGCAATCTGCTCCGCCCGGCCAAGGAATCTCTCCTGCTTGAGAATGGTGCACCTGTCCAGCCCGGCCACGTCCACCAGCTTGACCGCGAATTCCCGGCAACTGGAAAGGCCGCACTCCCCGCAGTTGTAGCCAGGCAAGAGCTTCTCGATCTGCAACATGTTTTATCTTGGTCTCCTTGTCATCTCTCCAGCAACAGAACGCTGGAGAACCTCATCGCAGGATAGTGCTTGAGGTCGGCGATCATGGCTTCGCGCCCTTCGCGGCTTCGCGCGAGATCCAGGGGTTCACGCGAAGGCGCGAAGCCGCGAAGTCCCAATGAGAAGCCGAAGAAAGTCTTCTCATGAAACCGAATCAAAAGATAACTGTTAAATCCCATCGAGTAGTAGAACTAATCATGTTTTCGGAGTATATCGGGGCGGCTTTGAGGCGAGCGAAGTACGAATCCCTGGAGAATGGCTCTTACATGGCCACTGTGGAAGGTCTTCGTGGTGTGATAGCCACCGGTGAGACTATTGAGAAATGCCGGGAAGATCTTATCGAAGTTATTGAGGAATGGATTGCCATTCGGTTGCAGAGAGGCTTTGCCATTCCGTCCCTTGAGGGTCATTCGATAGGGGTCTCTCAGGAGCCGATGGCCATTGTGTAGAATAATTCCCGTTCCTTATCGCGTCCTCATTAAGAAGCTGAAGAAGCTGGGATTAGAGGGACCACACCATGGCAGCAAGCACCCTTACATGGTCATTGGCGACACAGTTATCATCCTGCCAAATCCGCATCAAGGCGAGGACGTAGATGTAAGTCTCATTAAGACCATTTTAAGAGATGCCGGTATCTCCCGCGAGGAATGGATTTCAGCATAGATATCTTCGACTGCGTGGCGGCCAATCCCAAGCACATGTTCGCCTCGCTCAAGGAGGGCGACCGGGCGGCGGTGATGCCGGACACGGGCGCGGTTTCGAGTGGCCCCAGCCCATTCTGGAATATAGGGAAAAGACTCACGGACGCATGCGGACGCTCGCACGCGGGCGCGGGAGCGGCGGAGCTGGTTGCCTGGGCATTTGCTCACAGCGGAGTTTTTTTCTTGCCATTGCATGCCTCTGCTCAAGTGATGGATTCTATTCCCAGGTAATCGTAGTATCTGCGCTTGAAGGATTCAAACTCTTTAATGGTCTCATAGGCTTTGTCGTACATAAAGGGCGTGTCATCTGCGTACAGGACCTTGCCTCTAAAACCTGCATGCGCAAAGGAAGAGGAAGCTGCTGGAAGATCTTGATATCATAGACATCATCAAAGAGCTCCGATAATACCTTGAGGCGGAATTCGGAGACATTCGCATCATCGTAGTACACGCTGATATCGATATCCGAATCCTCTTTCATCCTGCCAACAGAAGCTGAGCCGTAGAGGATGATAAATTTAATTTTGTCGCCGCCGAGCGATTTAATCTTCTGGACGGCTCGATCAATTTTCTCATGCATTACGATTGATTCTCCTGGGCTCTTTGGCGACATTTGGCTGATTCTTGGCGTTCAAAGGGGAAAGGCTTTTCCGAGAAGTGCATTGGCCAGGTAAAGTTTTAATCTTTGGTGAATGATCTCTTGTCGGTGAGCCCTATTGATTAGTCAGTCTGAGATTCATGAAATGGTCTCAAGCAAAAAGGTTGAGGATCGGAAAGAGGCAGCCCGTGTCCTGGGCTCCGCCTCTGCCCTTCTGCCCAACAAAGACCAAGGCTGGCAAGATCTTCTCAGGCTCACTCAAGACCAGGATATCTTCGTGCGGCGGGGCGCGGCTGATGCCCTGAGCTCTGCTTTTGCCCTTTTGCCCAACAAAGACCAAGGCTGGCAAGATCTTCTCAGGCTCATTCAAGACCAGGATTTCTTCGTGCAGCGGGGCGCGGCCGATGCCCTGAGCTCTGCCTTTGCCCTTTTGCCCAACAAAGACCAAGGCTGGCAAGATCTTCTCAGGCTCATTCAAGACCAGGATATCTTCGTGCGGTGGGTCGCAGTCTTTGCCCTGGGCACCGCCTTTGCCCTTCTGCCCGACGAAAACCAAGGCTGGCAGGATCTTCACAGACTTACCGAGGACCAGGATAGCGGCGTGCGGTGGGTCGCAGCCCGTGCCCTGGGCTCAGCCTTTGCCCTTCTGCCCGACAAAAACCAGGGCTGGCAGGATCTTCACAGGCTCACCGAGGACCAGGTGAGCGGCGTGCGAATGTATGCATACCACTCACTGGGAAAAATCTCAGTTAACAAAGCTTCTGAAGCCAGTGAAAAGGATGCCCAAAGAGCTGAGCTGGAAGCAGCAGTAGAGTTCTTTGAGAAATCATCCCAAGAGGAGTCCTATTTCAGTCCTGCAAGTTTTTGCCGTCCTTTCTATCGATCATATCTGGCGCTGACTTTCCAGGATGCGTCAGAAGCAGAGGTACAAAGGTACCTTGCTGAGGCTAAAGAAGCTGTCGGCAGCTCAGAAAACAAAAAGGAGCTGTTTAGCGCGGTGGAAAATCTGGCCAAGGCTCTGGAAGAGACCCAAAAACTCAAGGAAAAATCAAGAGAACAAATTCAAGGCGATCTTAAGGCTTATCGATGGTATTGCGATCGCGCTGCCGAGCATATGGCTGCAGCGGAGGAAAGAGCTCCGGGAGCGGTCGGTCTGCTGAGAAAATGCAATCCGATTATTGAGGAAAGGATCGAGGCTACGATCGCAGGGATTCAGAAGACTGCCAGGGAAATCTGTCAGGTAACCCGTGGATCGGGCACGAAATATGAAGCACCTGGTTCCCAGATAAATCAAGAGGCTAAGAGTCTATCTTCAGAAGATCCAATAAAAATATTCAAAACTAGTACCAGGATCGCCTCGATTCTCAGAGAGTTTTGCGGGCTCTTGCCGAGGGATAAAAGAGGGCATGCCTGCGAGATCGTGGACGAGATTGAAGCGGAGCAAGAACTGTCCGGCAGGCTCTCCAAGATCGAGCTGGCTCTGACGTATCTCCAGCCAAATATCTGTCTGGAAGCTTATGAATCAGCCACGATGGACAAGCTGGATCAGATGGATAAAAAACTGAATACGATAATATTTGATCTCTCAAAGATAAAAATTGGATCTGGAAATATATTCGCCAATCTATGTGCAGTAAAGACTAAGCTGGATGAAATAGCTGAGATGGAAAAGAATTCCATTTCGGATCACGAAAGCGTTTCAAAGAATCCATCTCATCCAAATGAGGATCGTATAAAACTCGGTAAGCTTGTTGAGACTAAATTCCTGGAACTTGAAGAAATCCTGAAGACGAAAGCAACTAAAGAAGATGGCCAAGCCATCTTGAAAGATATGGAAAGCTTGAACTCATCGGCAGGATTTGAATGGATCGGTAGAATTGCGGACGTGATAGCAATTTTCGATGCATCGATAAAGGTCTTTTCATTCCTCATGTAGCTAAAGAGCTCACTTTACCACTACCACACCTTCAGATCGATCCCCTCTATCCTGACCCGCATCCCTTCCGAGTGCACCACCACTCCTGAGTGCACCTTTTGCATCATGCAGTGCTCTGGCAGAAATCTCACCGTCTCGCCCACCTCCGGCCTCTTGCCCCGGCTCACCACGCCCTCGAAGGCAGCCACCATGCAGATGCCGATGTCCTCAGGCGCTGGCAGTCCCTGTAGCAGATGCACCGGCCCAACCAGATGCACAGTGACGATTCCCCTGTCGTTCTTGAGCACTTTAGCAAAATGAGTGATAGGGCAGCCCAAAGGCCGGTAGCGGAAGATGTCGCCTTCCTTTAAGTGCGCCTCGGGATTGAAGGGATGCAGATCCTCCCGGCAGGAGGGCTCGCCGCCCAGTGGGGCAAGCGCAAATTCCGCCCGCAGACCGTCAAGAACGCCGATGATCTCCTCGGTCTTCTCAGAGCAGGCCAACAGCCCGGCAATCTGCTCCGCCCGGCCTTTGAATCTCTCCTGCTTGAGAATAGTGCACCTGTCCAGCCCGGCCACGTCCACCAGCTTGACTGCGAACTCCCGGCAACTGGAAAGGCCGCACTCCCCACAGTTGTAGCCCGGCAAGAGCTTCTCGATCTGCAGCATTTTATCTTTGTCTCCTTGGCATCTCCTCAGCAACAGAAAGCTGAAGAACTTCATTGCAGGATAGTGCTTGATGTCGGCGATCATGGTTGACGGCTTTGTGCCCTTCGCGGCTTCGCGCCTTCGCGTGAACCTGTATCTTGTGCAAAGCCACTAAGTCCTGATGAGAGAGGTACAATTTTTGCCCTCTTTACTCGCCGGTATACTCCATGAAGCCGTCCAAATGGCGCAACACGCCCCGGTGGTGCTCCTTGGAGACACGAAGCTCGCCGGTACAAAGGGTGCAGATGGCCAGAGGCGGATTGTGCCGCAAGACCATCTCTCCGCAGATGTCCGGCCAGCTTGCCATCAATTCCGCCAGCTCAGCCGAGCCCTTGCCTGACAGCCCGTTGGCCTCGATGATCCGGCAGCCGGGATTTGCCTCCAAAATGCGCTCCCGGAAGACCTCCCTCTCCGCCTGAGAGACGAGATCGCCCTTGGTCATGACCGCTGCGTCGGCGGTGGTGAGCAGCGGCCCCACTTTTAAGGGGCTGTTGGGGCCCGTGGTCACATCGATCACACAGATGGCCAGGGCCTTGTCCGGATAGGGCGCACAGCGCAGGCACAGCCCGGCCGTCTCGTTGAGCAGCATGTCCGCCTGCTGGGCCGCAGCCCACTCCAGCATCTCCTCGAAGTTGTAGATGGCGTAGTGGTCCGGGCACATATCCTTTGCCAGGCCCACGGCGACAGGCACCTTCAACCGCTTGAAGCGGAGGTCGTCCTCCGTCCACATGCAGTCGATCTTTACCAGCGCCGGAGAGTGTCCCGCCCGCAGCAGGCCCTTCACAGCATGCATGAGCACGGAGGTCTTGCCCGAGCCGGGCGTGCCTGCCACCACCACCATCTTCAAGCTACTACCTCGCCCTGACGAATGGTCTCCCTCAGGGAGGTAAGCCAACCGTCCAACCGCTCCACATCTCGAAAGACCCTCTGCTCATCCTCGTTGGTGCTGATGACCTTGGTCATGCCTCCGTTCTTCATGACAATGCGCCGCGAGGCCATGAGGGCCAGCATGGGATCGTGAGTTACCACTACCACGATCTTTCCTTCGCCGGACAGGAGCCGCAGCGCCTCCTGCTTCTTTATGCCCGCATTCTCAATCTCATCGATGAGCACAATGGGCGAGTCGCTGATGACGGCTATGTCCGCAACCATGAGAGCCCGCGACTGGCCGCCGCTGAGAATGGTGAGCTGAAAGGCGGGATTGACCGGCTCTCCGGTCAGTGTGTTGGCCAGAGCTACGACCTTGTCTGCCAGCCCGGGGTCCTTGCCTCGCGATTTGGCATGCATTCTCAGAAACTCCTCCACAGACATATCGGCCAGAAAGTGCATATTCTGGGAGAGCTGGGCCACCAGCTTCTTCCTGGGATCGCTTCGCAGCTCCCCTGCCGGCTCAAGGCTGTTTATGAGAATCCTTCTGCCTGAGGGCGTGTCTCCAAAGGCGAACTGCTCAATGTCGGCGATGAGAGTGCTCTTGCCTGAGCCCGTGGGCCCTACTATTCCTATTATCTCTCCGCGAGCTATCTCGATCTCGGATACGGCATCTGGATGGCCGTCCTTATCCACGCCGCCCTGAATGGTTAGTGTCAATGGCTTGATATTTTGCTCCATAATTGCCTGGCTCATTTCTTGCCCTCCAGAAATTGCACTGCCTGCTCCCAGTGGGAGACTATGATATGCGGCTTCAGCATGCACAGGGTATGCTCCTCTTTGATCCTGGCCACGCCGCCGCCTGTGATGTTAAGAAGAATAATGTCTTTAGGCTGGACGGTGCCTGCTCTTGCCGCCTGCTCAAGCGCCGCCACTGCTATTGCCGGGGCATTGAGAATGTCGATTTCCTCAGACTCCTCAAAGAGCTTCTTGGCGGCTATTGCCTGGCGGTCGGTTATGCCGTAGACCTCACCTCGGGTCTCTTGCAGCGCGTCTTTGACTCCGCCGGGAACGGCATAGGGAGGCTTTCGGTTGAAGAGAACGTCATCGAACATATCGCTGCATGGGGCCTCGTGCTCTTTTCCCGTCCAGGCACAGTAAATAGGCGCATTGGGAATATTCTGTGCCAAATGCAGCCTGGGAAGGAAGGAGCCATAGCGGCCGTCTGTCCTGAGGCGCAGAGCAGCCTCCCAGGCGGATATGCCGCCCGTGCCGCTTCCCACCGCCTGGAAATAGTGTTTGGGGATTTGTTCAAGCGCCAGGGCAGCGTCGAGCATCACTGTGCCCATGCCGTCCCTGCGGGCGATGTTTCTTGCTCCGCCCTCCGGCGCAAAGCCGGGCAGGGATTGCACCTTCTCCGCTATCTGGATGGCATCGTAGTAATCGCCCTGCACAGCTATCAGAGTGACCTGGCCCGGGCCTGCAACTGTTCCGGTGCCAATGCCAGTGCCAGCGGGCATTGTTGTCCACATTCTGGCCAGAGATTTTTCCGGCACGAAAAGAAGCAGAGGCTGGCCGGTGAGAGAAGCGACGTGGGCAAAGGCGCGGGCGGTGTTGCCTGCCGAGGCCACTACCAGGGTGGGATTGTCGCCGCGCTCCTTTAGCCTCTGCATGGTAGGCGCTGCCTCCAGATCCTTGAAGCTGCAGGTGGGATTCTTCGCCCCGCGCTCCGGCCAGTAGCCGTTGAAGCTGATGTAAAGGTTTTCCAGTTCCAGTTCCCCGGCCAGGCCGCGGCTCCTGTAGGTCACGGGCGCCCCTTCCGCCTCAGCTATGATTCCCTGCACGGGAAGCCAGTCCAGGAAGCGCCAGATGCCGGGCAGGCTCTTTGGCTCCATTTGCCTGACCTGGTAGTCGGCGCGCAGAAGCGAATTGTCATGGGGGCAGCTCAGGGAATACGTTGGCTGCACTGATCCGTCGCTCACACATCGAAGCCGATATTGGCCCATAGAGGCATCTTCTCCAAATGGAGAATATAACGTTTTCTATTTGGGGACAAAGTTTGTCCTAATTGTGAAAATGGATATCAGGAAAAATACCACTGGCCTAATTGGCAGCCATCCTGGATATTAATGCTTTGCCGGAGGTATACTATTTCAACCCAAAAGTAGAAATATTTGAGGTGCATTGTCCAATAGTATGCCAAATGTAGAGAGGGTGATGAGGGCAGCCTTCCAATCGGACGAGAGGCTGCGAGAGACCTTAAAAGAGGTTCTGCGGGAGCTGAGGCTTTCCGCCCGGGAGTTTTCCAAGGTCTCGGCAATTCCACAAAGCACTCTCTACAAGATCCTCTCCGGCCATAGAGATCCGAATATCACCACCTTGCGGCAGATTGTAAAGACGATTCGCCAGTTGGAAGGCTCGGAGGGAAACTTCATCGCCATCATCGCCGCCCGGCCTGTCCTGGACAAGATCAGCGAGAAGAAGATGAAGATTGGAGACAGGATGCTAACCCTGCGGGAATATTCGGCCACCACCATCGAGGAAGCCATCATCGCTGCCGTAAGAGCAGAGCGAGATGGAGCATCAGCCCTGGTATGTGCCCCCATCGTCAGCCCCACAGTGGAGAAGCTGCTCTCCATTCCCGTAGCCACCATAATTCCCAGAGACAGCGTCATCCGGGCCATTGAGGTTGCGGCCAGAAAGATTGAATAATCAACACGCATTTACCTTGTCAAAGAAGGGATCTAGCATGAGAGTCAAATCAGCAGCAATTATATTATGTCTTTTCTTAGCGGTCGCAAGCAGCCAGAGTACCCCCAGCTTCCAGAGCGTGAGTGGTGAATTTGCCCAGAAATGGATAAAGGATTTCAAGGAAAAGAATGCAAAGCCCGTTCCAGAGATGGAAGGCAACAAGAGCGAAGAGAACGGCAGGGACTTATGGAACTGGGGCAATGCTCCTCTGGGCAGCAAGATAGTCGATGGCAATCTGGTAACAGATCCCTATTATCTCCGGCCGCTCTTAAATCTGTCCAGTAACTGGCTGGGCGAGAGCTACACAGATGCTAATACCGGTATTCCTATGGAAACCTACTCCGATCCTTTGACAGGGAAAAAAATCTACAACTTCCTTAATCCCACTACCGGTAAGACCTTTTTCACATATTATACTTATCCGGATGCCAAGACCGGCAAGCTTGTCTACGCCTACGTGGACCCCATGACGGGAAAGGAGGTCTATGCCAGCTCGGCGCCCATCGATATCATCAATGCCCTGGCCGGCAGTCTGACTGACCAGAAGGTTTACAACCAGAACGAGCCATGGACCAGGCTGTAAGAGGGGAGACATATATAGTTAAATGGCAAAAAATGATGGGAAGGATTGGACTCATGAAGCCATTGATAGAGGTATTCATTGTTGTTATCCTTTTGGCGTCAGCTCGAGCTTACGACCTCAATGACAGCCTCGAATATGGCGTCGGGCATAACGCGTTCTCTCTGAATTTAATCAATAGCTCAAATTCATCGCTATTGTTTTCTGAGAGTTCTGGGACTCATGTTGCCCTGAATCTGAAAAACCGCTCAAGTCTATCGATAAGGTCTAAGACTATAAAATTTAATATATCGGACAATCCGATATATCACCCGAAAAAGTTCGCCATAAAGCCGGCAGATATGTACTCTAATTCTGGCGGAAACAGTTTAACCGATGGTCTATCTCTAAATTCAACAATCATTGTAGTGCATAAGGGCGAAAGCATTCAAGCTGCTATAGACGCTGCAGCCTCGGGAGATATTATTGAAATAAACAGCGGAACTTATAATGAAAATCTCCGCATTAACAAGCGTCTAACTATTCGGGGAGTGGACGACGGATCTGGGCTTCCTATCATAGATGCCAACGGCATAGGAAACGCCATCGAGATCTCTGCAGATCAAGTTATTCTGGAGAAAATCGTCTCCTCAAACTCGTCCAAGTCCAGCATGAGTCATGGTGCAGGGGTTCGATTTAGCTCTTCAAATAATGGTTCTATTGAAGGGATTGTATCGTATAATAATTATTATGGCATAAATTTGGTAGACTCCAATAATAATACCATATCTGAGAGCAACATAAGCAATAGCCAGTGTGGTGTTAGAATCTACTTCTCAAATAACAACAGGCTCCAAAATAGCGATATAAAGAAAACCCTTAATCCCTTGGATATTGTTTCATCAAAAGGCAACCTTATTCAAGGCAATATTTTTAGAGACAACTTGCATGAGGTTGAGACAAGCAAAGATAATAAAATTATAAGTAATGATGAGATATTTATAGGAGATATTAATGAAAGCAAAGAAGTTGTGCAACTAAATACTAGACCTAGACAACCGCCATTTCAATCCAATGATGTTGGAGAATCAGAGTCATCACAATCATCTGATGGAGATGGAGCGGAATGGGTTCCACATGCAGTGCCTATTGACAAAGGGAAAGAATACAATAATTTAGCCCAAAAGGCTGCAAGCACTCTCGTTTTCAATCCACCAAAAGTCATGACTAGTGAGGTAGGTGAGTGGATTGATGCTCGCATCGGTCTGGAAAACACTACCAGTTTAGTTCAAGGACTCCTCGGAAAGGGGGAGATCCAGTTTAGAAATATCAGCGCAGCGACGAATATGACGTATGTTGTCAAGCTGGAAGGTGACAGTGGTTTCGAGATCCTGGCAAAAAGACCTGACGCCCAGATATTAGGAATAGACCCTGCTGTATGGCTATGGTTGGTTACTCCTTTAAAGCCGGGTAATCATACACTCATATTGAGTGTGGATCTTCAATTAGAAAAACCACCTTATAATTGTAGATGTATAAATGTGACTTACTGGCCAGTGGCCGTGAATGTCCTTGAACCAAGCCCGCAGCAACGACTAATGGATATCATGCGTTCCTCTTACTCATTAACTGTAGGCCTAATTGCCTTCCTAGCCAGTCTGTTTTCTCTGATAATGCTATTTAGGCAACTAAAAAAAAGGAATTGATGGGAAAAAAGGGAAAGGGCCCTGATCAGGCAGCCACTCCCATCGAGTTCCTTAGATTGGCTATCACCTTTTGAACGGCAAGGTCTATGGCGAGTATACCACCTCCAACTTCCTTAGGTGCAGGAACCTGACTGCCTCCCACATCGATACTTTTACGAGCTGTTTCCACCAATAGGGATTTTATGCTGGAAGCATTCAGACTTGGATCCAGGGAGCGGACCAGAGCGACAGTTGCCGTCACAAAAGGTACAGACATGCTGGTCTCACCTCCCGAATCCTCGATTCTCCCTTTATCATCTTTGCCCCAGACTACTTGATCCCCAGGAACGGCAAGAGTCACTTCGAATGTGTCACTGATCCTGTTGCTGCTTTCTCGAAGGGTTCCATTGTTATTTATGCAGCCTACGGTTATGACGTTAGGCAAATGATATGTATAAGGAAAACGACGGGAGCCATCCATAGCCTTTCCATCGTTTCCGGCTGAACATACAAAGATATGATCGGGGTATGTATTGGCCCATTCTTTGAAGAATTCTTCGGACTCCTTGACTGCGTCGGGGTCAGCTTCGCTGTTCCCCCAGGAGAAACTCAGTAGATCAGACCCAATACCAGCCTGGCAGAGCGCCAGCATGTAGCCCATGAACCAAGCATCTCCGGATTTGGAATAAATTGGGGACCGCATATTGATCATGGTAACACTGAGGTTATTTCTCAGCGGCTCTGAAGCGATTCCAACCAGGCCGCCATTATCCGGATCTGCCGCCAGGATGTTCATAATTCCGGTGCCATGACTGCCTGCTATTGGATACTCAGATGAAGGCCTTTGCAGCAAGGAGCCATTACTTTTGGTATTGATTCGAACTACACCATCGAATTCTCCATAGCCTTTATATAGGCCATCATCAACCACTCCGATCTTCGCTTTTGAGAGAACAAGCCCTGAGCTACGGATCGCATCCCATGATTGCTGGACGCCAACTATCTGATGACTTCTATCCCTGCCCTTTGAATAGACAGGATCTTCCAATGGAGATTTTTCCGGGAATATCTCCTGATGAGGGAATGCCGACAGTATGTTTGGATCTCCCATTGCTTGGGATAGATCATCTCTTAAGTCCTCTTCATTCTTGCCAGGAGTTTCTATCTGGTACAGGTTGATGAAATCAATATATCCCACAACTTCACCGTTTAAGCGTTTCGCCAGCTCCTGGACAATGCAGTGGCTGCAGCCTTTCTTTGTGACCACCAGGATCTGATTGGCCGGAACTTCACCCCATTGGAGGGTGTGAATAAGGTAGTCCGGTTCAGGTGGCTTGAAGGTGCCGGACCCCAATCTTGGAACGACGACCATTGGTGCCGGTAGATCTGGACATTCAGCCGGTTCACTTTGGGGGAGGGGCTGATCTGAGTAAATTATTGTATCACAAGGATAACTATTATCAAGTGCTGCGCAATAATAGCCGTCTACACAACCGGGAGGAGGCGAGCACAATACATTATTATATACGTAAGAACCTTGTGATTGGCCATAATCTTGCGTCAGTCCGACCTCTATTGCATTAACTCCCGGAGTAATAGAAATAAATGCTAATATTAATATAATGAGATTCATGGATTTCCCCCTTGCATACTTGAGCATGTGCAGTCAAAAATTCCGTTAGCATTGAGCGTATTTTTATCAAATAAATTCAGATCCGTCCAGCCCTGGTAACAACAGGGCAACCAGTGGTCATATGCCTTTGAATCAACGAACTTAGACGTCATGCTGATGTTCTTTGTTATATTGAATGATCCATAGTATCTTTCGTCTCCGCTATTGAGAATCTCGTAACCGGTTATAGGTGCTCGGTCGAAATCAGGCCCTGACTGTTGATACTTTAGGTCCGCTATGCCCGTTGTGCAAATCGAGATCGAGAAATTCAGATCCCTGGTGGGCTTCCTTTCGGCTTGAATTATCCCATAATCTGTAGCAAGCACTGTAGCATTCATTCTATCTAGGCTCATTCCAATAATCAGTTCCTTTGATAGTTTTTTGTTATATAGCAGATTAGTCCCTACGAAATCCAAATTGTTTCCTGAAAAATCTCGATTATTGATGCCTTTGCCGGAATATTCCAGACTCCTGCTTGCTGATATATCTACCGGCCATTTCTCAATAAAGTCTATTTTATATATGTCAGAATCTGCTGATTTAGCTATGTCCAAATCTACAGGCGGTTTGACTTGTGCTCTGGCGTCCAGCAGCTCATTTGAGCTGTAATTCCCCTCCGAGGCGGCAGTTCTCTCCTTGAGCCTGACATCATTAAGGTTCATGTCCTCGAAATAAGAACAATAAGGACTCAAAACTCTGCCTTGAGGGCCTTCAAATGCCTCAATTTTTCCAACAATATATTGGTCCGACTTAAAGCTAATATTATTACTGTTCCTGTAAATATCCCAAGTGTCTCCTGTTGTCTTTACGTAGCCAAACCAGCTTTCTGATGAAGCTATTTCGGGGAGAAGGATAAAAAGAACTAAAATTAATGCCAGGATTTCTTTCATTAAAGACGCCCCATAAAATTTATATATATTTGAATACTTCTTTTAAGTTCATCACACATTAGGAGATACGATGAGACATAATGGAAAGCCATTATTATTTCCTCCAATGCAACAAATAATATTCAGATGACGGTTCCTCATGCTTGTATAAGTATCTTTTCAAGAACTGTTCTGAGTTGCAGGATGTAACGTATTCATTTAAGATTTGGGAATATAACGTGTAGAGTCCTGAAAGTATTTCGCACCTGCTCAGAATCCATTTCGTGTGAATAATTCATATTTCCTCTCATAGTCCAAACAACCTGTGGCCAATAGCAAAATACATCTCCAAGCGCATCTTTCTTCTGAATGCTCTATCTGGGGTTTCGAGATGCTCAAACTCCAGGCTACCATGCGGTCTGTTGTTGTACCACTCCTTAAACTCCTCAAATGAAGAAAATGCTAATCGATGCCTCTTATACTCGCCAAACCATCGTTCTAGCTTTCCATTTGTCTGAGTCTTGAATTCACTATCCCATTTGCCATCTTCATGAATGCGATGAGCAGCGAATTTCGGCACCGTGATCCAAGATAAGCTCTCGCATGGGGCAGAGCCACCAGCATCTTTCAACCAGTTCATCCACTACCGACTTGCTGTTCTCGGTATTGATATTCATGAACTCCCCACCGGCAAGGATCATCCTGGATGCGTCATCAATGATAACGCAAACCTTGAGATCTGACCAACCCGATTCATGCCAATCGATATGTCCTGCGGACAGGCTATGCTTGCGCTCGTACCGATTCCACTTGCGTCGCATCTGTTTCATCGGATCTTCATAGGCCAGGCCCGCTGCTTTGAGATACATGTGAATGCGATTATGGGAGATGCGGATCTTAAACACCTTTCTTACAGCGACCTCCAACATCCGAGCCCCAAATCTATAAAGCCGATATCCCTCGCCAACGACCTGTGCCTCGCGCTCGTCAAAGGGCTTCCTGGGCCGGCCCATGTTCTCGCCAATTGCAGGTTCTTGTTTGCTCTCTGCATAGCTAATCCAATGGATCTTGCGAGGGTCCAATTTCATAACCCGTGTTACGGGTTCAGGGGTAAAGCGTGTGCGAAATACTTTCGGGACTACACATTTCCCCATATAAAATAGAAAGATTTAAATAGTCTTATTATCTGCTAACCGGATGATAGGATGATTCAAACTGCTTCCCTGTTTAATATTCTGATCCCTTTAAAGAATATGAGATGCCTTGCTTATAATTCTTTTAACGGAGGAATGGCTCTCTGGGAGGCTCACGAACTCCAAGCATATGAGTCCATCTGCAAGGGCACTTATTTGAATGAAAACGACGAAACCGTTACCGATCTGGTGAAGGGGGGATTCGTTTTTCCTGGGAATGTTGATGAGATGGCCATTTTGTTTCAACAATATCGCAACCATCGATTCGATCGCAGTACTATGATTCTTACGATAGCTCCAACTATGGGATGTAACTTTGACTGCGATTACTGTTTCCAGGGAGAGGATAAAAAAAATGATTCAATGAGCAAAGAGGTGCAGGACGGGATCATAGGCCTTGTAAAACGAGTGTCCGGAGAATTAAAGCGACTGCATATAGCCTGGTACGGCGGCGAACCGCTTTTAAAGCTTAAGATCCTCGAAGACTTGTCGGATTATTTCATATCCTTCTGCGACCTCCGTTCCATCCAGTATGACTCAATGATGGTCACCAATGGATATGCGCTCACCCCAGAAGTTGCAAGATCGCTCTATGTTCGCCGGGTGAAAGCGATTCAGATAACACTCGATGGCCGACAAGATGACCATGATTCTCGCAGGCCTCTAAGGTCGGGCAGACCGACCTTTGATCATATTCTTAATAATATTAAATCAATTACCGATGAAGTTCCCATCAATTTTAGCATTCGGGTGCTGTGTTGCATAATCTATTTATCGTTAGAAAAATAAATACCATATCATGACATATGAAGACAATAGAGATTGGCCCAAATATAATGAGATTCTGGTGAAAAGAGGTGAATTCTATCTCGATATGAACTGTGTTAAT
>JAPKYA010000088.1 GCA_026394565.1 Methanothrix sp. | reverse complement strand
CGGAGTCCTTTGCCCCAATTACTTTCGTCCTGCACAGATCAACTATATATTTCATAGTATCCACCTTCCAACCAAGACATGATTCCTTGGAGGCTCAAAGTGCTACCTGGAAGATCTGTCTCCTGATGGGAGACGTTGCATGGAGATATACGTGCAACAATAGTAGGGAGGGAACACCCCGAATCTGTCCGACGAGATCTGAACCTCTGCATTGCAGATCAGATGTAAGTTTGGGCCAATGAAACGGAAACCGAAAATTCCCGCAAAACGTGCCCCGATGCCAGAGGGCTATGACGGCACAACAACGAGGAAGCAGCAAGGAAGCCCCGGCCTTTAGGCCGTGGGAGGAGTTCACTTTCGTTTCATTGCCAATCGCTCGATAAATTTATATGCCATTAGGCTAATCGATAGAATCGTGCCTGAGAAACGTTTTCAATTGCCCGATAAGAAACATGGGGCCAGGCGCCTCACGCCGGGGCAGATGGTATGCAATTTCTCATTAAGATGCCATACAGCAGTCTGCAATCCCATCGGGGTGATGCATTAAGGATCATTGCTTTATTACTGTAGCTCTCGATCCTGATGAAAAGAGGAGGGAAAGAAATGAGAAAATTGATAGCTGTTTTGGTTATTATCGCCATGGCCGTAGTGGGCATGGCCGGTGCAGCCAACTACATGTACGAAAAGGCATCGGTCAAGGGCGTAGGATACAAGAACGTAGAGATGATCATTTCCACCCAGACTGGCTTTAACGGCCAGAAGCTGGTAGAAAAGGAGTCCGGCTCCGGCAACGTCATCACCGAGAGGACCGAGCTCGAAGCTGAGAGACAGCTCACCAGAACCGGCGAGCCGATCGGTGCGGTTCCAGTTGTCGTAAATGGCGTAACAGTCTGGGTCTGGGGACCCTGCCTGTGGCCAACCGGCACACGCTGCCCCATGGACTACATCAACTTCACCAAGGAAGCTGAGTTCGAGTACATGCCCGTCTCTTACCAGACCGGCACCTACGACCAGAAGTGGGTAGAGAAGCTGTGCGTGCAGAACTACAGGATCGGCGCTGTG
>JAPKYA010000037.1 GCA_026394565.1 Methanothrix sp. | reverse complement strand
ATTAACACAGTTCATATCGAGATAGAATTCACCTCTTTTCACCAGAATCTCATTATATTTGGGCCAATCTCTATTGTCTTCATATGTCATGATATGGTATTTATTTTTCTAACGATAAATAGATTATGCAACACAGCACATGGTTGATGTCAATGTGTGACGAAAGCAGATTAGGCGAATTGGAGAAGAAACGATTATTCATAACGCGCTAATTGTATATTGTAGTTGATAGTGCGGCGTTGCTATAAATTGCGATTTCGATAGATTTATAAATCATAAGTATGAAGAATGATTACAATTATGTCGCGAATAGCATTTAATCCAATGACGGATATCATAGGATTAATCCAATTATGGGCAATACCGAATATCCAATAGACTAAACATTTATAAGATAGATCTCAAAACCTATGTGCACCGAAATAAAGGGGTTGAAAAATGGGCAGCAAAACTGTTTTCTTCGAAGATAAGTGGGGCGAGAAAATCTCCAAATTCGCCTCGACAAAAGACGTGGATAGATTCGTCGAAAAGCGATCCGGGAAAAAATTGGGAATTAAGCGTATAGATAGCAATCTAGTTTCTAGGAGTGGAAATATATTTAAGATAATTCCATTCAAAACAATAAATAAATTTAGAAGAATGTTAGGTATCGACAAATAAGATCTCCTCGGTAGTAACAGTCAGAATTTTATGAATATGATTTAGGTATTGATAGCTAGGGGCTTTGAAAATGTATCCTAGATTTCTTTCAATGGAGCCGTAAATGAGTTCCCAGCAAGCCGAAAATGCGAATTGCCTTAATGATGCTCAGGTCGCTGGTTTATGTAATATTGCTAAATATTATAGAGAGGAATTCATTCCTGCTTATGCTGATGTAGTGGTTTATCTAAGTGCCAAACCGGATGAAACACTTCTTGAAATTGAGAATATATTATCGCATGTTTTTCAGGTTCTAAACCCTGAATTAATTGATACAAAAAAGATGGAGAACATCGATAAGGCAAAAGGGCATTTAGAGCGCGCAACACTGGATTGTCTTAAAATAATATGGGGGAACATCGGCGAACTTATTCAGAATATAAATGAAGATACAAACAGAAGGCGATATTGTGTTAATCTGCCCGAAAATGATTTCAAGAAAAAAGTTGTAGAATATAATGAGCTATTAGCCGAAGCCAGACTAATTGAAATGAATTCAATCGGAAAAACCCATGATGACACAATAAAGGCATATAAGAGAGCAATACAACTGGCAAAGGAGTTATTACTTGCTATAGATGATGGTAAAATGGACAGTTTTGCATCATTTAGAAGAATACTCAATATGAAGTCTAATGCGTTATCTTTTATTTTGGGTATTTTGGCAAGCTTGGTAGCCTCATATTTATGGGTTAATGGCGCTTTTATTTTTGGTAGTTTCAAGTCTCTTCTAGGTTTGTAATTATTTATATCATACCATTTTTTAAAATTATATGACAAAATAATGAATACTTTAATAAACTCCGGTTATAGCCACATTTGCCAAGAAGTATATGATGTAACTATAAGCCAATATTGATGGTAGTTCTGAAATAGAGTTAACACTTATCTTAAATGATAAACAATTATTTTACTGATATAAACTTGAAATCTTACCCCCTTTTCTTCTTCCTCGCCGCCTTGTACTTGGGCCAGCTCTGCCGGGCCAGCCCCTTCTGTGCGTAGCTGGCCGCCACGCTGTCGGAGACTGCCCGCTCAATCCGATCGTCGCGACTCCTTCGCTCCGATGCCGCCTTCTTGACGATGATGTAGTTGGCGATGAGAAAGAGGGGGAACATGAGAATACAGATCACGACTATCTGCCAGATTTCCATAAAAATAGTCCGTCTCTGGAATATAAAAGGAGCACCTCACTTAAACTTCGCCAGCAGCCTGGCATAAAACTCCCGCTCCCGCCCTTTGGTGGAGCGCACCAGTCGGTCCAGTATCAGCTCGGGAGTGCTCTTGGCCAGATAATTGTAGCGCGGGCTTCTGCACACGCGCAAGTTGTTGTTCTCGTCCAGCCCCTCCGCCTCTATGCCGTCGACGCGCACCGGTGTCTCCACATAGCGGCGCACATCCTCGGCCAGGTGGCTGACGAAGACGGCCACGCAGCCGCGCCGGTTCAGCTCATCCAGCATGCAGGCGATAATGCGCGCCGATGCGCCCGGCTCGGTGATGGCCTCCAGCTCATCCGCCAGGACCAGCTTTCTCTTCTCGTTCTCCACCACTGCAAATTTCTTCATGGCCGTCTCGAAGGCACCTGCGGAGAGCGTACCGCGGCTTTTGCTGAAGTAGTAAAACTCCTCAAAGAGCCCTAGCCTGCAGGCTCGCGCCGGCACGGGCAGGCCCATGTGCGCCAGGATGACGATCTGAGCGATGAGATCCAGGAGCGAGGTCTTGCCGCCCGAGTTGACGCCGCTGAGCATCGCCACCGTCTCAGAGTGCTCCGCGCCTCCCAAGGAGTAGCTCACAGGATCGGGCCTGTCCAAAAAGAGGTGGCGGCCATCCTCGAAGGAGAGGCACGGCTCCTGGGCGATCTCGGGAAAGATGAGATTCTCTGCCAGGGCAAACTGCCCCAGGGCATAGGCATAGTCAAACTCCATCAGGGCATGGACGAGGGCGCTGGCGTCGTCCCTCTTGTCCTGCAGGCCTCGCGCATTCTCCCTTCTTGCCAACAAGCCCCGTCCTTCCCTGCGGCTGCGCAGCTCCTGCTCAAAGGAGCGCAGAGCCTGGCGGTCCAGCTCCAGAGGGTAGCTGACCTCTGCCGAGAAGATCTCATCCAGCCACACCGCCTCTGCTCCCTGCAGCTCCAGCTCGCTCGCAGCGCGCGCCTTCGCCTCCTTCAGGACCTCGGCAAAGACGCTCTTCATCTGCACCTCTAAAAGCTCCCGCACGCCCTCCCCCCGGCTCATGACCAGGAGCAGGTCAGTGCCTCCCAGGGTCAGCGAGCTCTTCTCAATCTTGCTCTTCAGCTCCTCATTGGCCCAGGAGGCAGCCTCATTCGCGCACCCACCCAGGCGCGCAGCCAGCCGCTCCAGCCTTTCCCCTTCCTTGTCCCCGCTCTCATTTAGCCTTGTGAGCAGCTTTTGCAGGCTCTCCCACTCCGCAAAGCCGGCTACGCCTGCGTCCTGCAGCCTTCCCGCCGCCTGGGCCGCAGCCAGCAGGCACTCTAAATTGTCCGTATAAAATCCCAGGACCGCCTCGGGCACCAGATACCACTCTTCCAAAGACTCGGCCGTTTCCATCTCCGCCGCCTGCCCCTCCATTTCCTCGCCCACCAGGCAGACGTGGCTGTAGCTCCCGGCCAGGTCCATCAGCTCCGCCGGGCTTTCCGCCAGATGCAGGTCTATCAGCCTGTCCAGCCCCCGCGCCTTCAGCCTCTCAAAGGCCTCGGTCGAGGTGGCGGCCACCGCTCTCTCTCGAACCCTCGCGGTCGCCTTTTCCCGCAGCGGCCTGATCTTTTTCAGCAGCTCCTCCAGGCCCTGCCCCTGCATTTTCCGCGCGGTCAGGCTAGCTGCCTGGGCGATATTGCGGTTCTCTGCCAGAAGCTGCGCGGAAGAAGAGGCAAACAGAGTGCCTATCTTTAGCCGGGCGTATTCGGTATGAGCATAGCCCGCCAAGCGTGTGATGAGCATCTGTTGGATCCTGGTCGCCTCATCCGTGGCCAGAAACTGCTCGGGCGTGACGTTGTACCTCAAGCCCCGCGCGTGCTGGACCAAGAGGAGAGCCTGGCGTTCGCTCAGAGCCCTACATAGTCCGGCCACATCTGCGTTCAAGACCGCCTGCAAGGCTTTTTCCTCATTCCCATATTGCTCTAAGAGGCGCTCTCTTATGCGAGAGCCCACGCCGGGCAGATCAACCAGTTTCAAACAGCCCCATTTTGCCAGGAATATAATATATCTGTTCCGGCGGTATTGAGAAGCTTGATATTCCGGGGCAAAAGAATGGGGCTTGTGCTACTAAATCGTCTACTGGATCTGGGAGAGGAAGAGAGCATATTTCTCGCAGAAGAGTCCTGGCAAGATCTGCTGGAGCTGCCCGTCACCTCAGAGATACTGCAGGAGGGGCTGGATACAGATGCCTGCATCGAGGTCAAAGATCTGGGATTTGCCCTGCACCTATCCGAGCCGGCAGAGCTATGGCTGCTTCTCACGGATAAATATTCCACCCAAAAGATTTTGCCGGAGCATGCCGGGAAATGGAGATCTAAGATCACTAAGACTGTGCAGGCAAATGAGGCGGATTTTTTCCCGGCTCTGACGGAATACTTTTCCCATTCTCTGGCGACAGAGCTTTTCTGCGAGAGCTGCTCCCTGAATGGTGCGCCTCTTTACGTAGAAGAGAGAATCGAGAGGCTAATGCAGCTTTTGCAGCCGATGCTAACCAAAGATGAAAGCATCCTGGAGATCTGCTGCGGCAGCGGCACGGCCACACAGGCGCTTGTTCGCCTGGGGCAGCATCCCCTCTCTATGGACTCCGATCGCTGCGATCTGTGCCAGGGCCTAAAGAGCGAACTCATGGAACCCCAGAGATGCTTCGTCCTGGATGCCAGACTTTTGCCCCGCCTCTTTCCTGCCCGGTCTTTTCATACCGTTCTGGGATTCATGGTAGGGCTGATAGATGATTTCAACTGGCCTCTCTGGAGGGACATTCTCCTCAAAGCCACCAGCCTCGCGAAGAAGAGGGTTTTATTTACCGTTTACACTCAAAAAGAAGCGGAACTCATCGCGAAGGCGCTTGGGGAAGCCGGCTGGAAGGGAAGGATAATCGATAATCGCGACTCCAAGGGAATTTATGACCAGTGGGCCTATTTGGCGGAGAATGATGGATGAATGGAAAGGTTAATTACAGTTCCCAGAGTTTATGAGACATAGGTGAGATTCTTGGCTGATTTTAAGAAAAGAAATACCGAGAGAAAGGGTGGCAAAAAGGAAGAGATCAAAAGCAAGAAGCTCATGGAAGAGAACCTCGATGACCTCCGGGGTAGGGGAGAAGAAGAGAAATAAATCCTTTCGCGCAAAGGATTCAATCCGGGGCCTAATGCGTACCTCATGTTTATTTTCCAGGCACATCCGGCATAAGGCCCCGCCGCAAACCAAAAGAGAGATGGGATGCAATTTTTCCATCTCATATTCGCATTAGGAAGGCGTCGCGCTCAAGCCCCGGCTTAGCTCCTTGAGCTTCTCGATGCTCTCCTGAGTTTTGGCTGACTCTTTCCTCTTTTCATCCTCAAAGTGCTTTATTATCTCGTCTAAGGATATAGTAAGCCTGTAGACCTTCATGGGCCGGCCTTTTCCGTCTTTCTTGATCTCCCTTTCTTCCACCCAGTTGTTGTTGCGCAGCGTGCGCATAGCAATGCTCACCTCTGGTTGACGTAGGTTCGAGCCTATCTCTATCTCCCGAGAGGTGGCCTCCTCCACATTGGCTAGATAGGTGATCATACTGGCTACATTTCTGGGAATGCTGAGTTCTCGAAGAACCTCTACGAACTCCCTATCCGCATCATCCAGAACTTTTACAGAGAATTGTCTCATAACGACCTCATTCTATTTTTAAATATAAGAAATACCCTATGATATAAATAGTTTATTTCTAGACTGCTTATTTTTGTTGTACTTAAGATTGCGCTACAAATATGCAACTGCGTGAAGATATCCATTACGCATAACGATAATATATCATTCAATTCATAGATCCACGAAAATGGTAAAATAAGTAATAATATCAAAAAGCATTATAATTAATGCAAGAACGATGATGTGAGAAGATAGATATATCATCGTTTTCACTCCCTTGGGCCATGGAATTGAAGCTTGATCCCTGGGGTGCAGTTCATGTAGACGATTACACCAAGCTCTTTCTGGAGTTTGGCATATCGAGCTTTGATGAGATCCTTCCCGAGCTTCAAGACCCTCATCCCTACATGAGGCGCAAGATCATCTTCGGCCACAGAAACTATGACTCAGTACTTCGTGCTATACAAAGGCATGAGCCCTTTGCCGTCATGAGCGGCTTCATGCCCTCCGGCAGAGCTCATTTCGGCCACATGATGGTCATGAACGAGATCATCTGGCACCAGCAGCAGGGAGGGGACGCTTTTGCAGCTATCGCCGACATGGAAGCTCATGCCGTGCGGGGCATAAGCTGGGAGAAATGCAGAACCCTCGGCATCAACGAGTATCTCCTCAGCCTCATCGCCCTGGGCTTTGCTCCGAAAGAGGGCAGTCATATCTACTTCCAGTCGGAGAACTACAAGATGAGGAATCTGGCCTTTGAGCTGGGCGGAGAGGCCAACTTCTCTGAGGTCAGCGCTATCTATGGATTTTCCGGCGAGACCCATATCTCCCACATGGAGAGCGTCATGGCCCAGGGCGCAGACATTCTTCATCCTCAATTAGAGGAATTCGGCGGGCCCAAGCCCGTGGTCATCCCGGTAGGCGCTGACCAGGATCCACATATCAAGCTCACTCGCGACCTCGCCTACCGCATGAGAAAGTTTCTGGTGGAGAAGCGCAATGATTACATCAGCATCCGGGGCAAAGCGGCCAGCCCGGAGCTGATGCAGGCGGCGGAATCGACTTTAAAGGAAGCGGGATTGGGACGGGTGAAGAGGTACGAGGAGCACATCGATGTCACAGAGATTCAAGATAGGGATGGCCTTTCATCGGGCGTCCTCCTGGAATCAATCGACCGGCTCATAATAAAATTGGAAATTGAGCATGGGCATTACGGCTTCATCCCTCCTGCCTCTATCTACCACAGGTTCATGACGGGCCTGACCGGAGGCAAGATGTCCTCCTCCAAACCGGAGAGCCATATCGCTCTCACGGAAGATCCCAAAGAGGCGGCCAAGAAGGTTATGCGGGCCATCACCGGTGGCCGGCAGAGCCTGAATGAGCAAAAGAAGCTGGGGGGCGAGCCGGAAAAGTGCTCCATCTACGAGTTTCTGGTCTTCCATCTCTCCAAGGACGACAAAGAACTGCTGGAGTTGGATGCACAGTGCCGCTCGGGCAGGCGCATGTGTGGAACCTGCAAGAAGGATGTGGCGGAGCGGATCGAGAGATTCCTGCGTGAGCACCAGCAGGCCCGCGAGGCGGCCAGGGAGAGGCTGCCGGAGTTTGGGATAAAAAACTGAGGGCAGAACCTCTTAGGGATAAATTTATGTATGATAAAATGATATTTCACATTAATAATTGAAGGAGATGATGACAATGAGAGTTATTTTGTCTATTGCTTTCATCGTGCTTTTTTTTGTCTTTAGTGCGTTGGGTAATGCAGATGCCCTTGCAGCCCAAAATGGTTCTGTACCCCAAAACGATTCTGCATCCCAGGCAGGACCCTCAACTTCCTCAATAACAGCGTTATTTGTGATAGTCCTGATTCTGGTTCTATTTGCTACTATCCCCCTATTGCTAAATATGCATCTGGCACACAAACACCTTGAAAGAACTGATGCGGTTCTGGGAGTATTTCTTGAGAAGCACCATGAAGAACTTGATGGCAATACGGCTCTGCAAATCATAAAGGAATACATCAACGCAGAACCAGGTGGAGCGCCGGGAACTACCCGGGGAATAATGGCTATCGCCATCATCTTGATTGTCGGCATATGTTTGTTTTTCTTGATGGTATATCCTTCTGATTTATCTTCCAATGGGATAGTTAAAGATGTGATTTTGACTTTAACGGGAGCTTTGACATCGATAGTCGGATTTTATTTCGGAGGCAAAGGTTCCACAGAGGCAAAAGCCTCCGAGCTAAAACCCTCGGAGCCAATTAAACCAAATGCACCCGGATCTGTGCCTACTCCGCAGATAAAGCCGGAAAGATATAGAATAAAGGAAGGCTTTTCCTATCTGGACAAGCAATATCCTGCAGGCACCGTAATGGATCTGGCAGATATCCCCGAGGAAACCCGCAAAGAATGGGTCAAAATTAACCGGATAGAGTTTTATGTTGGAGATGAGGTGAAAGACATCCAAAAAGAGCTCATCCAAGAGGATAGCAAACCCAAACCTGGATGGTACAGGATAAAATCAAATTTCCGCTACAATGATGATAGGCATATCGCCGGAAACATCATCAATTTGAATCATATTTCTGCGAAGTTGCTTGCAGGGTGGGAAAAAAGAGGTTGGATAGAGCCCTACTCAGGATCGTTGGCTGCGCCCGGGCCAGGAAATGTTTAGGCAGCTCACTATTTTCCTTTCTTTTTCTCGCATACTTCGATCCCAAAAATCTCCGTCTCCGGATAGTTGCCCGTCTCGTCCTTTTCCAGATACTTGACCATATCCCAGACATTGAGCAGTGCCGCTGCCACACCTGTCAAAGCTTCCATCTCCACGCCCGTTCGGCCCACTGACGTCACAGTGACTGTCGCCTTGACACGTCTCTCCCCGAATTCAAAGTTCACCTCCAGCCCGGTGATGGGAATGGGGTGGCAGAGGGGGATCAAACGGGGCGTGTCCTTGACTGCCAGGATGGCCGCCAGCCGGGCTGTGGTGAGAACGTCCCCCTTCTTCACCCGGCCCTTTTTTATGGCTTCAATCGTGGCCTCTTGCAGCCGGATCGATCCCGCGGCGGTGGCCTTTCTGAAAACCGCCGGCTTTTCCGTGATATCCACCATTCCGGCAAGCTTCTCATCTTCTGCCAAGATCTCACAGCCTCATAGCCTGGGGAATCTTCTCGATGACGTCTGTGGCAACCATGCCGAAATCCTTCTCAGGATAGACCAGATCGCCTGCCCTGCCATTGACAAAGGCGGCAGCCGTCGCTGCCCGTAGGGCCGAGCTTCTCGCGTAAAATGCGGCCGTGATTCCGGCCAGGACATCGCCGGTTCCGCCCACTGTCATGCCAGGATTTCCTGTGGTATTGGCTCGCACCACCTCTCCGTCCGAGATCAGATCGACCTTGCCCTTGAGCAGGACCACCAGGCCTTTTTCATGGGCATATTCTTTGAGCGGCTTTACCCTCCCCTTGTAGTCCAGATCGACCAGAGCAATGCCGCTGATTCTCTTAAACTCGCCGGCATGAGGCGTGACAATGCCCCTTAAGGGCAGATCCGGCTGCAGGGCATCGGCATCAACAACCGTCTTCTTGCAGAGGGGCATGATCTCGGCCAATGCAGCCATGGTCTCCGGGTGCCTTCCCAGCCCCATGCCCATGACCACCACATCATGCCTGGCAATCTGCTTTTCAAGAACCGACATATCTTCGGGGCAGAGGTGATCCCCGGACAGCTCCTGAACAATCAGGTTGGGTGAATAGGAGGAGATGGTCCGGGCGGCAGCTTTCGGCGCGGCCACTGTGACAATGTCCGCACCCGCCCGCAGGGCAGCCATGGCTGAGAGTGCCGGAGCGCCGGTGTACGGCCCGCCGCCGATCACCAGTATCCGTCCGGAGTCGCCCTTGTGGCTCTCCTGGGACCTTCTTCCAATCAGCCAAAGGTCGCCCTCTCCCACAAAAAACTCTGCTGCAGTTGGTATTCCTATATCCGCTACGATGACATTGCCCGTCATGTCCGGCTTTTGCTTGTGAAATGTCACTGTGGCATCGGCCCTCACCACCTTGTTGGTTCCATGGCCGCTGGGAATATCGACGGAGATCACCGGCTTTCCAGAGGAATTTATGGCATCTATAGCCTGGGCCTCCAGGCCTTTAACGCTGCCGTGCACGCCCGTGCCGAAGATGGCGTCTATGATCAGGTCGCATTTTTCCAGGGACAGATCCGAGCTGTCCATAACCACGCGCAGGTCATAGCCCAGTCGCTCCAGAATTTCCCAATTCCTCTTTGCCTCCTCTGTGGCGATATCTTTGGAACGGCCCAGGAGGTAGACGGTTACATTAAAATCCGTCAGGTGGCGGGCGGCGACAAAGGCATCGCCGCCATTATTGCCGCGACCGGCCACAACGGCGATCCTCTTTCCCTCTGCCCTGGCTTTAACCGCCCGAGCTAAGGCTGCACCCGCATTCTCCATGAGCTGCAAGGGCAGCAGACCGAAATATCTGCAATTGGTGTCGAGTGCTGTCATCTCTTCTGCAGAAATAATTCTCATAGTAATAAGATAGTGGATGATAGCATAAATCTTCTATCCTTCGGGTGGAATGGAAGTCATCCCCCTACAACTCCATCAGCCAGAGCGAATCATCGACAAGCAAGGATTAATGAGGTTAAACAGTTAGTAATTTAGTGCGGATTTTCAAATAAAACCGGGGTCGATGAAGATGAAGAAGCTAAATCTAACTGCTACGTTGTGGGAAGAGGAGTGTGTCTGGGTAGCCAAGTCTCCTGAAACGGGGGTCGCAAGCTGTGGAGACACACCGCAGGAGGCCCTGAGTAATCTGAAGGAAGCCCTAGAGCTTTATCTGGAAAATGCAAGAGATCTGGGGCTGCGAGATGATTTGGAGGCATCCTTGACCTCGGCGCACAAGTTCACAGCTTTGATCGAGGTATCTGCCTAATGAAGCTTCCATTTCTTTCCTCACAAGAGGTCATTAAAACCTTAAGGAAAGCGGATTCGATTCTACAGCAGGCGAACCTATCGAAGAATGAGTTTATTGAACTTTTGAAGTGACGTTCATCCATCAAATCTGTGGATAGTTTCCCGTCTCGTCCTTCTCCAGGTACTTGATTGTATCTAAAACCAGGTCGCATTTTTCCAAGGACAGTTCAGATGTGTCCAAATCATGCGCAAGTCATGGCGATCCTCTTTCCCTGTGCCCTGGCCATAACAACGCGAGCTAACGCGGCACCCGCATTCTCCATGAGCTGCAAGGGCAGCAGGCCGAAATATCTGCAATTGGTGTCGAGGGCTGCCATCTCTTCTGCAGAAACAATTCTCATCGTAATAGGTTAGCTGGATATGACATAAAACTATTTGTGATAACCGCTAGAAATCAAACAGCGACTTCTGCTTCTGCTCTTTGGGCGCCTCGCAAAAGCTGAAGAGATTGCTCTGCCCCCGTCCCGGGCAAAGCCGGTCCTTGGTGACCCCAAAGCTCTCGAAGATTCGAAGAACCGGCGGCAAGATCTGCTTTTCCACATAGTACTCTGTGTCCAGGGGCATGTTCTTCTCCAAGACAAAGGCAGGGTCCTCCGCCCGGTTCACGAACAGCTCTTTGTTCTTTTTGCCTCTCTTTCCCTGGACGATGACAAAGGGCACTCTGTCGCCCACGCCCGGCACGCTGCCGCCCCGCTCTCTGATCTTCTCCACCAACTGGATGTGGGGCTGCTTGTTCTTGTAGGAGCCGGAGCTCTTGGTGTAGCGGCGCGTTAAAGTGAGGTCCTCCAGGAGGGACGGGTCCAAAGAGAGATCCAGATTCTGCAGCCGGAACACCACGGAGCGGACGTGCTCTACCGCTTCATCCACCTTGCCCTCTTTAAGAACCAGCTCAAGGCAGGTCTTGAGCGTCTTCGAGGTCAGACCGCACCAATCCCGTCGCACCGTCTCCATGCCTCTCACCTTGATCTTATCCTTCCAGCCGTCGCCCATCGGCTCGAAGACCCAGAGGGCGTAGCGCTTCTTTGCCAAAAATATGCCGCGCCTTGCGAAGGCCTCGAAGACCAGCTCCATGGGCTCGGGAAGTGAGGATGTGACGGTTTTTGCAATCTTTCTGCCGATCAGCTCTGCATCCTGCAGCGATATGGCCCCCGCCCCCGGCCCGGCGGGCCGCAGTCGCACAAAGACGCTGTCCGTATCGCCGTAGACCACGGAAAGGTCAAAGCATTTCTCTGCCGCCTTTCCGAAAGGCAGTGCATCCTTGAAGACCACCTCTCCGTCTATCACGTAGGCAGAGCCGATCTCATCGATGATCTTCTTGGTGCGCAGAATGTTCTCCCTGCCAAATGAGGTGACTGCATTGGCCAGCGCCAGGCTGTAGAGCCGGGCGCGGGCGTAGCCCGAGTAGCCGTAAAAGCTGTTGAGCAGAATCTTCATGGCGTTCTGCTTGGCATCTAAAAAGCTACGTTCCTCTTCATGTATTTTTTTCATCGGTTGGTTGATTTTGGTCTCTTTTTCGATCTCCTCACAGCGGCGCAACTCCTCGCTGGCCTTTTTCATCAGCTTCTTTGTCTTGGTCCTCTCTTCGAGCAGCTCCCGCAAGACGGCTGGCATGATGCCAGGCGTTACCTGAGGCGAGACGAACCTGCCGCCCGAGGGTGCGGTTATGATGCACTCACCCCCATCCATCTTTGCCATGTTGTCATTGGCCGCTATACCCTGTGTCAATACGGTTGTGTAGCAGAGATTATGGGCCATCATAATGGTGGGATAAAGGGACTTGTAGTCCAGGATGACCACATCCTCCACCAGCCCCTTCTCCGGCTCCAGGACCGCTCCCCCTTTCAGACCCTCGTTCTCCACACCGCGCTCATCCGATACATCTGAATCGGGCTTGGGCGGCACCACCCGTCCCCTTTCCCGGAAGCGGCGCATGAGCAGGTTTTCCACCATGCCGGACTGCCCGCCGTTCACAACGTCCTGTAATAATGATCCGCTGGCCCGGGAGAGGGCTATGTACTTGTCCATGAGCCGCAGGTCGAGGAGCATGTGCAGAGCCAGTACGGCATCTCTTCTGGAGTAGCTGATGAAGCGGGATAGACCATCGCCCTCCTCCGCCCAGAGGGCCTCTATCTCTTTGGGGTCCACATCGTACTTCTCCATCTTGAGAAGCTCGGCGGCGGCATTTCTGAGGGTGTACTGCTTGAGGCTGTAGGAGGAGCGGATGATAGGCAGCAGGTCCACCACCACCCGACCGGTAATGGAGACGTCGGTTCTGTTTACGATCTTCCTTATGTACCAGGAGCTGCCGTCCCGGCCCACCCGCGCATCCACGTGATTTTGCCTGGCCCTCTCCTGCAGGTAGGGAAAATCGAACTCATTGGAGTTGTAGCCGGCCAGGATATCCGGATTGTAATCCCGAACGATTGATGCAAACTGGGCTAAGAGATCGTACTCATCCTGGCAGGCTCTTGTGTCCGAACGAGGGCAGTCGATATTCTTTCCCACCAGCACCAGGTCCTTTTGGCCCTGATACGCAGGCAGAAAGGCCATGCTGATTAAAATGACGGGCGATTTTTCCGCCTTGGGCATTTCCCCCTGATCGGGCAGGCATTCGATATCGAAGCTCATAAAGCGCAGCGGTGCATTGGTCTCATGCGAAACCGCATGCAGAGCCTCAACGCGTATCGGTGGTAGGGCAGAGGCGGATGAGGCCGCGGTTGTGGCGGCCACACCTCCCGCGGTCCATTCCGGAAGGGGCGCTTCCACCCATCCCATGCCGCCTAATGAGCAGTCGATAAGAAACCTGTTCTTGAAGAGAATGTCCGTCTCGTAGACGGCCTTGATGCCGGCCACCTCTTTTACCCTCTCCCTGAGGCTTCTCACCTCTTTGGGGTCGTGGGTGGTGATCTTGAGCATTTTCTTGGGAGAGGCCTGAAAGCCGATGGGCAGAAAGCGCTCCACCTCCTCTACCTCCAGTCCTTGTGCCCGAAGATCCTCTACGGCGCTCTTTCTAAGGCTTTCCTCCACGCCCGCATAAAAGTAGGGGCGAAAGCCTGCCACACGGCAGGTAACGCTCCAACCCTGCGGGGTCGTGCCGAAGAGCTGCACCAGAGGATTCCTCGATGAATCGTAGGTGTAGTTGGCGTCCAGGATCTGGAAGATCATTGTTTATAAATGGAAATTTCGGCTTAAATAGCTTGCTTCCAGAAGGTGGGCCTGACAGAAAAGGGGCGCATCGGGACGACTGTGTGGAGTGAACCCCTCCGAGTAGACAATGAGTTAAGCAACATTATTAATTTTAAAAATGGAGAGAAGTAATAAATATTGAGGAGCAACTAACGTATAGCCAATTGAGAAGGGAGATCAAAATTATGTGCTTGCGGGCCTATAGGATAAGATTCATTATTGGATTTCTTCTGATAGCTTTTCTGGTTACAGGTTCTTTGGCAGTTGAAGAAAAGACATCGAAGCAAATTCTAATTCTTGCCTCTTACAATCCCGGAT
Organism: Methanothrix sp.; assembly: GCA_026394565.1. Classification (GTDB taxonomy): domain Archaea; phylum Halobacteriota; class Methanosarcinia; order Methanotrichales; family Methanotrichaceae; genus Methanothrix. The sequence continues at coordinate 41,275 of JAPKYA010000037.1, read as the reverse complement.
TGAGATGGACCGATTCCATTGGCAGCGAGATAGAAAATCAATTATCCATATTCTATCCCACCGCAGTTTTCTCTTTTGAGTATATGGATACCAAGAAGCAGGCACCCACAAAGACCCGCCTGGCCGAATTGTTGGAATTATATCAAAATAAATACAAGAATCGCCATTTCGACGTGATCCTCTGTTCTGATGACGATGCCTTCCAGTTCATGCTGAGCAAAAGAGATGAGCTGTTTTCCGGCAGCCCGGTGGTCTTCTGCGGAGTAAACTTCTTCGAAGATAAGATGCTGGCCGGCAAGAAGGGCTTCACTGGCGTAGTGGAGGCGTTTGATCTCCCAGGCACCCTTTCTCTGATGCTCAAACTTCATCCGAAAACAAAGCAAATCGTTATTGTAAACGACCGGACCACAACCGGCAAGGCCAACCGAGAGGTCATGAACCAGACCCTTCCGAGCTTCAGCTCAAATATCAGCTTCGCCGTCTGGGATAACATGACAGCAGAGGAGCTGCAAAGGAATGCATCTCTTCTTTCGGAGGGCAGTTTGATCCTTCTCTTGAATTACAATCGCGACCGAGCTGGAAGAGTTCTGACTCATGAGGAGAGCGCATGGCTTCTTCGAAGCTCGAGCTCTGTTCCGATTTATGGTACGCGGGACGTCTACATGGGCTTTGGTGTGCTTGGCGGAGTGATTACCACCGGTCCGGTCCAGGGCAGCCTGACCGCCGATCTAGCTCAACGCATTCTGCGCGGCGAATCTGCGGACGGAATCCCGGTAGTAAAAACGCTCCCCAGCACTTATATGTTCGATATGATTGAACTGCGACGCTTCAATATCAGTCTCTCAGATATTCCTCCGGAGAGCATATTCGTTAATCAGCCATTCCACTCTCGTTCCGATTTCGCTGGTAAGAACCTGAGCGGCTTGGATTTGTCCGGGACAGACTTGAATCAGTCTGATCTGCAAGGATCTGATCTTCGCGGGACGAACCTGAGCCGATCCTTTTTGGCATATGCTCAAATTGCCAACGCCAAGCTTATCGGAGCCAACCTCAGTGACGCATTCATGCCAGCTGTCGATCTTCAAGGCGCTGATCTCTACCATGCCGATCTCAGAGGTGCCTTCATGCCCATTAACTATTTGCTATACTCAAATCTTGCCGGAGCGGATCTATCTGGTTCCCTTATGGATCAATCTTTTGCGGATAATTCAAATCTGATTGGTGCCAAGCTGAATGGCGCCAGCTTGTGGGCTGTGAAAATGAGCTATGCAAATCTGACTGGAACAAGTCTCGTGAAAGCATTCATGGATCGTGCCACCTTCCAGAATTCCCTATTGTTTGGTGCAAATCTGACTGGAGCAAGTCTGGTTGGCGCGAACCTGATCAATGCCAGCATCTCCAATGCAGACCTCTCCGGGGCGGATATCTCTGAGGCCCGCTGTGGAGGAGCAAATTTCTCATGCTCCAAGCTGGTTAAATCAAGATTGGGTTTTACCAACCTAACCAATACAAATCTCAGCATGGCGAACCTCTCTGGCTCATATCTTGCGGCTTCAAGTCTAGATGATTCAGATCTTACGAAAGCGAATCTCTCCAATGCGAACCTCGAAAATGCCTTTATGCACCGGGTCAGGCTTGTTGAGGCAAAGCTATCAGGCGCTAGTTTGCCCGGAGCGCACCTGGAAGATTCCGATCTATCTAACTCTGATCTTGAAAACGCCGATCTTACCGGCGCATTGCTTGGCGGGTGCAATCTTACCGGGGCCAACCTGAATGGAGCCAGGCTCCTGGGTGCGGATCTCAGCCTGTCTATCCTGGAAGGTGCATATATGACCCGAGCCAACATGATGGGTGCCAAAATGAATTGGGTGGATCTGAGCGGCTGCAGTCTCATAAATTGCCAGTTAACCAGATCAGAGCTCTTTGGAGCCAACCTGAGTAATTCCGACCTGGCCGGTTCGGACTTTACTCGGGCATATTTGGTGAGAGCTAATCTATCAGGTTGCACTCTGGTGGACGCTAACTTGGATTACGCCGACCTTACCGGCGCGAATCTGAGAAATGCCAAACTGAGCAATGTCAGACTCGCGAACGTATTTCTGAATGACGCAGACCTATCTGCCGCGGACCTCACGGGATCTTACCTGTATGGCATGACCCTTACGGGAACCGTCTGGAACAAGGCTAAATTGAAATCGTCCAGCATAATTTTGCTGAACTTCTTGGATGCAGATTTCAGCGGCGCCGACTTAAAGAAGGTCCGTTTTGCCCAGACCTATATGAATAACACCAACTTTTCCGGTGCGGATCTGAGCGGTGCCGTCTTTGACACCTCAGCCTTCGAAAACGCTGATTTTACTGATGCAAATCTGCAGGGAATCAAGTACGATTCCATAGCGCTTGGTTTTTTTGCGGTATCCAAACTCGATGGTGCCAAGATGAGCGCTGATCTGCAAAGAGATATCGAAAAATTGCGGTCAGGGAAAACAACCTGAATGGAGCTGATCTAATTGAAATGCGCTTCAATTGTAATTCTTTGTGCTCTTCTCCTGGCTGGCCTGGCCGGAGCTGGCGGAGTTGCAGCCGGTAATATCTCGTCCGGAGAATCCGAGCTAAATGTGACTCTGCTGGATTTTGGCCCTGTTGGAGACCATGGCTGGACGTACGAGGCCCATGTGGGCGCATCCAAAATGGCCCAAAAGCAATCTTTTGTTAACCTCTCCGAGAGAGAGAATGCTGCAGGTCCTGGCGCATCCCAAATATTGAGAGAATACGCCCGGAATGGTGCTAAGCTGATATTCTGTCACAGCTACAACTTCATAGATGCCATCAAAGAAGTAGCTCCTGAATATCCGGATGTCATATTCATGTGGGGCGGCGGGACGGAAAAGCCGGCTCCCAATGCAGGAGTTTATTACGAAAGAATTTATGAGGCACAGTATCTTGCCGGAATCGTGGCTGGCAATATGACCAAGACGGAAAAGATTGCATTCGCCGCCGCCCTTCCCACATCACAGGTAATAATCGGTATCAATGCCTTTGCCAGGGGAGTCGCATCTTCCAATCCCCGCGCTAATGTGTACGTAGAGTGGATCGGAGACTGGTATGCCCCGGAAAAAGAGCGGGCTGTGGCCTTATCACTTATCAGTAAAGGGTGCGATATCATAACCCATTGGTCCGATTCCGATGCGACGGGTCAAACGGCTGATGAGATGGGCATCTACTTCATATCTTTCGGTTCAGATGTCGGCAGGTTCTCTCCTCGTGTATACCTCACCGGCGCGGTCTGGAACTGGGAACCGATTATGACCGATATTGTAGAATCTGTGCATAATGGAACCTGGGATTCTCGTCCCGGGCAGGAGTGGTGGTACGGACTGGCAGAAGGCGGAGCGGAGTTGGCACCTTTCGGCAACCAGGTTCCTGGGCATGTCAGATCTTTTGTGGTGGAGAAGCAAACGGAGATTGCGCTGAAAAAACTGGCAATATTCCCGAATATTCGCGATGAAGAGCTGAAAACGATGTATTATCTCGAAGGAAATGTTGTGGGCGAGCTGCCAAAATCATGATGCATCCATCTTCGGCCCCAGCTCGGCCTCCATTTTATCTAAGAACTGCTCCATTAAGCCTCGAATCTGGGAAAACCGGTCCGGACGAGCCGACAGCTCTTCGGGCTTTTGCACATAGGGCCCCTCTGTCAGCTCGTCTGCACAGTTTTCGAGCAGGTGATCGATGCTCTCCTGCGAAGACTCCAGGTGAAATTGCAGACCTATGGCCTTTCCCAGCGCAAAGGCCTGATTTGAGCAGGCCGTGCTCTCTGCCGTTCGCACCGCTCCTGGAGGGATATCGAATGTGTCGCCATGCCAGTGCAGTGCTGTAAACCTCTCGGGCAGGACGGAGAAGATCGGGGCAGCTCTTCCTTCTTTCGTAAGGCTTACCGGGAACCAGCCGATCTCCCTGTGCCTGTTTCTCCGCACAATGCCGCCCAGCACATCGGCCATGAGCTGAGCGCCCAGACAGATGCCCAGAACCATCTTGTTGCCGGCTATGGCTTGACTGATGAACTCCTTCTCCCTCGCCAGCCAGGGGTATTTATCCTGCTCATAGATATTCATGGGCCCACCCATGATTATCAGCCAGTCGAAATGGGCCATTTCCGGCAGTGCCTCATCCGAAAATAGCCGCGTGCGGGAGAGATCGTGGCCGCGGGTTTTAGCCCAGGCCTCGATATTGGCCAGATCTTCGAAGGGGACATGTTGAAGGTAGTGTATTCTCATGACGATTTTACTCCAGGAAGGTGAACTCGATTCCCCACTTGTTCAGCTTGCCCACATCCTGTTGTACCAGGTCCGTCACTCTCAAGATCCAGTTGCCCTTGAGGAGCTGGCCCTTAAAGCTCGCCAGATCTGAGATCTCCTTCGCCTCATAGGTTTTTATGATGTCCGGCTTGCCGCTGCCGGTGCCGTCGTGCAGCACGGCCCTCTTCCCGCCTGGTGAGAACAGCTCCACTCGCAGGTCGCTAACATAATTATGGCTGATGTCAACGCTCACCTTGACGCTTTGCACCACTCCCCCTCTCTCCACCATTATGGCATGACCAATTCCGGTCGGATCGGAGTCTGGGATCTCCAGATTGGGGGAGGCATTATAGCTCTCTCTGCCGGCAGTGGCCTCAAGATCCAGCTCTATCGACCATCGATTCAGCTTGCCCGTGTCCAGCTTAGCCTGATCGACTACCCAAACCGTCCAGTCCCCCTGGGAAGGAAGGCCTAATAGTGCCTTCAGCTCCTGCTTGCTCTGGGAGTCGTAGGTTACTATCAGGTTATCTTTGCCGCCTCCCTCCCGATTGTGCAGTAACGCCTTCTCCCCGGTGGGGGCAATCAGCTCAATTTTCAGATCGCCGATGTAGGTATGTGTTATGTCTAAAGAGACGCGAATGGCGCTGATCTTGCCCTTCTCGGTGAGATTGATGACGCTGGACGCGCCCTGCGGATCATCATCCTCGATCCTGGCTGCAGGCACTGCCTCTCCGCGCGCCGATTTGCTGGATTTTACCGGCCCCACTCTAAAGCTCATCACCGGCCCAGGCTCGCTGATACAAGAGATGATCAGCCCGGACTCGGAACAATTCCAGAGGCAGGATGAGGGCACAGTGTCGTGGGTGAGGGCAAGGCCGTCGGTTCTGCCGAAGAGGTCTCCTGTATCGCCCTCATTTCTGTTCTTCTCCAGGTCCAAATGCCCGTCCGCCTGGAGCAGGCCGCACTGATAATGCAGTTGCGGCGTTCCTCCTTGCCATTCGTTCGAGCCGAAGATATCGCAATGGTATACGGCCAGGCCGCTGGAGGAGAGGTTCTTGTCCAGATCCAGAGCACTGCGGTTTTCCACAATGAAATACTCATTCTCATCGAGGGTCCTGTAGATCATCACAGAGCCGTAATCGCCGTGACGGGCCTGATACTCGCCTGCATCGTTTAGCAGCACTTTGATGTCGCACCAGTTAGCCAGATTGCGCAGATATGCGCAGATGGGGGCTGGGCTCTTTCCCTCATCAAGATGATTTCCGGTGCTCATCAAGCAGTAACAGCCCATGCCGGCGCTATCCTGGAAGTCGCCGTCGCGTTTGCCGTAATCATAGAGATCCGGCAGGCGGCAGAGCATATGAGCGTTCTCATGACAGAAAGTGCCTATGGACAGCTCAGTCTTGTCGTCTCCCAGCCCTGTAAGCATATAGAAGTAGGCTCTCATATCGCCCAGCATCATGTTAATAATGCCGTTATGCGGCCAGATCAGATTGCCCAGGTATAACGATTTGCCGGCATATAAGATGCTGATGGCGTCTATGTACCCCTGCCGTTTGCTGTCGAATTGTTTTAGATCAATGCCCGTAGCCTTCACTGCTAAAAGCGTCTCCTCCACCAACAGATGTTCTACGTAATACTGTTTCTCGTGGGGCAAGGTGATGGGGCCGATCACCACATTGCCGTAGTCGAGCTTTCCATTAGACATCAGCAGGAAATAGTCTCGCGCCGAACAGAAATTCCCATAGCCTTTATACCCCGGCGTATTCAGCATATCGGAAACGTCTGCTGCGGTAATAGAGGTCTTGACATCGGAGAATTGGACCAGAATGGTCAGGCCCAAGACTTTTCCCTGGCAGACGCTTCTGCCGTCGAGCAGTCCCCTGTTTCTACCATAATCGCGGGAGACTTCCTCTCGGCTGGAGTAATTGCGGGAATATCTCTCATCGAATTTGGAGGCGATAACCTCCTGGGATTCCCGAAGATGTCTTTTTACTCCGGCCGGCGGGACCTGGTCCAGGGAAATGCCGGTAGATATCAGTCTGCCGCCGAGCAGACGAGCATAGGAGTACAGTCCATTCTCCGCATCATAGACAACTGAAAAGCCAACATCGTTTTCCAGGTAGCTGTAAAACTCATCACCAAAGACCCTCAGCCGGATCTGTGGTCCATTCCTCTGGGGAAAAAGCAGCGACTCACCTAGTATTGCGCTCATGACAAGCTTCCCTCTCAGTCTGTCAATTGATAATTTTGAATTAGCTATCGCTCTTTGAATATTTATACTTGTTTAAGAAATGCTCGCAGATGAGGCTAACGCCATCCTATTCTCCGGGCGCTCTGCTCTGCTTTGGCCAGGCGAACGCCGCCCGCCTCCTGCAGATGCTTTTCCAGATCCTGGGGCGGGCTTTGACTGATAGGAATCTTGCTGGAGAAAAAGGCTCCGTCCTTTAGGAAGGCGTAACAGAATAAGCCCAGCTCTCTGTCGTAAACTACGGAAAAACCTTCTTCCGTCTCATATTGAGCATAAAACTCGTCGCCGTGGACTATCAATTTGATTTCCTGCCCCTTCTCTTGAGGGAAGGTCAGCTTTTCACCGAATATTGCGCTCATGAAAGTCGGACGGCCTTTCCGGAATTTTTCCCTGCTGCCTAAATGTCCTCCGGAAAAATATATATGCTTTTCGAAACCCTCTTAAGGGACAAAGACCTTCCCGCGCTTATGAAACCAGGCATAAGCCCGGACTATCTCATCTACGGCGCAGGAGCCATAGGAAGCGTTCTAGGCGGATTTCTGCATAAAATCGGTCGCCGTGTGACCTACGCAGGCAGAGGCGAGCATTTTCGTGTCTTTTCGGAGAAGGGATTGAGAATCACGGGCATCTGGGGAGAGCACAATGTCCCGGCGCAAGAGGTGCGGATTCACTCTCTCCCTGTCCCGAAAAAGCAATTTTCCATCATTCTGCTCTGCGTAAAATCAAAAGACACCGAGGCCGCGGCTCATCTGGCGGGGCCGCTGCTCAAAGAGGACGGCATCATGGTCTCCATGCAAAACGGCCTGAACAACTGGGAGGCCATCGCCCGTCAGGTGGGAGACGATCGCACCGTGGGAGCGCGCGTCATCTTTGGAGCCGAGATCCTCGAGCCGGGCCACGCCAGGGTCACCGTCAACGCCGACGACGTCCTTTTAGGCGAGCCCTTCTTGCCCGTGAACCGGCGGCTTTTACAGGCATTGCAGGAGGATCTATCTCTCTCCGGCATTCCCAGCAGAATTGTGCGCAGGGATGACATATGGGCTGCCATCTGGGGAAAGGTGCTCTACAACTGCTCATTAAACCCGCTGGGCGCATTGCTGGAGGTGGCTTATGGAAAGCTGGGGGAAAATGCGGAGACGAGAGGCATCATAAAAGTCATAATCGAGGAGATCTTTCTCGTGATGAGGGCCAAAGGGGTAAAAGTTCCTTATCAGGATGCAGATGAGTACTATCGTTATCTAATGGAGAGGCAGCTTCCCCCAACAGCAGGCCACCGCGCCAGCATGCTACAGGATATTCTGTTGGGGCGGCAAACTGAGATCGATGCCTTGAACGGGGCCATCTCCCAGTATGCCCGGGATTATGGCATATCTACACCCTACAATGATCTTCTCACCGCTCTGATAAAGTTTAAGGAGAAGAAGAAAGCTTTTTCATCCATCCCTGACTAATATTACCTGGAGTGTGAAATCATTGGCAGAGAGTGAGAAGATGCAAGAACTGACCGACATACTGAAAACTATAACCGGGGAGATGCAAAAGGCACTATCCGCCAGGACTGCCGTGGGCGATCCTGTAACTGTGGAGGGCAAGACCGTCATCCCCCTGATGAGCGTAGGCATGGGCTTTGGTGCAGGCTCCGGCTCGGGAAAGGTGGACAATCCGGGCGGAGGCGGCGGGGGGTTTGGCATGAAGCCCGTAGCCGTAATAATAATCGACCGGGATGGTGTGCGAGTGGAGCGGCTGAAGGAGGCCCAACACACTTTAATAGAGCACGTGGCAGATGCCGTGCCCAAGCTGCTGGAGGGCCTGGCCCACAAGAAAGAGACGCATGTGCAGATTAAGGGCGATGATGAGCGGTCCTGAAATGCATAAATGGGACCCAGCCGATTACCAGAAGAGCTCATCTGCCCAGTACAATTGGGCCATGGCTCTAATTGCCGGGCTGAAGCTTGTTGGCGATGAAAGAATCCTGGATGTCGGATGTGGAGACGGCAGGATCACTGCCCACCTGGCCGGCCTGGTGCCCAGTGGAAGCGTCCTGGGAATGGATCTCTCCCCGGAAATGATCAGCTTTGCAGCCGGTAAGTATGCAGATCATCCCAATCTCTCCTTTGAGGTGGGCGATGCCTCAGAGCTACACTTTTCTGAGGAATTCGATCTGATCGTGTCATTTGCCTGCTTGCACTGGGTAAGGGATCATCTGTCAGTCCTGAAAGCCGTCCGCAGGAGCCTGGTGCCCGGTGGTCGCTTCCTCATGCAGTGCGGAGGAAGGGGAAACGCCGCCCGGATCCTGGATCTCACCGGCGATCTTGCAGCCAGCCAGCCGTGGAATGAATACTTCTCCGGATTCTCCTTTCCCTATCACTTCTACGGGCCGGAAGAGTACAGGGTCTGGCTGGCAGAGGCGGGCCTGCGGCCCCGAAGGGCGGAGCTGGTTGCCAAAGACATGGTCCATCTGGGTCAGGAGGGCCTGGAGGGCATCATCAGAAATACCTGGCTGCCCTACACGGAGAGGCTGCCCGTGCATCTACGGGGCGAGTTCATAAAGGAGATCGCAGGAAGGTATCTGGAGAGGTATCCTCTGGATGAGAAAGGCCGGGCCCACGTGCAGATGATGCGCCTGGAAGTGGAGGCAGAAAAGCTAGGTTGAGGTAATGGCTGAAGGCGTCAGAATGAGGCTTGCTGCAAAAGGGCTGGAAAATGGGAAATGTGTTTAAAGATGTAGTTCTCATTACCTTTCATGGATCTATCCACGCTGCTCTTCGTCCTGCTGGCTTTGCTAATAGTAATAGTATTCTTTTTTGTTACTATATACAACCGTCTGCAAAGCCTGAGAAATGGCGCTTATGCCACCCTATCTCAGATCCGTGTGGCTATGAAGAAGAGGCTGGACATGGTAGAGCAGCTCGTGGACATGGTGAAAAGCTATGCCCATTTCGAGAAGGAGACGCTGGAAAAGATCACCAGCATGCGGACCGATCTTTCGAGCGCCGATCCAAGAGACATCCGCAAGATCAATAGTGACAGCTTGAGCCTGCTCTCCGACATCAGGGCTGTGGCAGAGAGCTATCCCGCCCTCAAGACCTCTGATGCAGTTATCAATACTATGAATGCCGTTCGCGAGGTGGAGGACGAGATCTCCCGGCACAGGTATACTTACAACAATATCATCCAGGAGCTGAATACTATGATCGATACCCTGCCATCCAGCTTCATCGCCTCCTCAGCCCGGCTGACCAAGCAGGAATACCTCAGCTTCGAGGAGGACGAGCTGCGCCGGGGGGGTTATCTGACCTCGGAGGAGATCGAGCCGCGCCGACCGGAGACGGGATGGAAATGAAAAATGCAGCGGAGGTGATGCAATAATGGGTGAAGAGCGTCAAGCTGCGGTCTTGATCGGCCTGGTCTTCCTGGTAGGTCTTGTCGGGCTCTTCTTAACCGGGGGCCTTCCCGGAATGGGGGGATCGTTTGCTCCCGGCATCAGCCTGGGAGATGTTTACGTGGACAGCTACAGGGCCGATATTTATTTGAACGGGACCCTGGCCGAACAGTTCTTGTATAATATCGGTGCCTCGGGAAAATATAAAATGCTCTATCGTTCCTGGAAGATGCCGTTATCCGAGCAAAGTCCGAATTCTCCTTACATATCCTTGCTCAATGTATCTCCGCCGCAGGGCACAGTGCCTTACATGAAAGACCGGGCCGGCAATGTGACTGTTCTCTCGGCTCAAGGGATAGGATATGCCGGACGGATCGCCGATTTGGCCGAGAATAACGAGGCTGGATGCCTGCAGCCGCAGATGTTTTCCACGGGAGAGTATCGCATCGATTATCGTTTCCTCATCCATCCCTTCATCGAGTGCGACCAGGAATTTTGCCACTGGAATTTAAGGCTGGCAGATGATCATCTCCCATACCGCAAGGTAACGATCTACATCCACGATCCCGACAACCTGCTGGTCTCACTCTTCCCCCATCCAAAGATGGACTATCGCCGTGTGGGCGATGCCTGGGTCATCACCGGCAGCAGCCCCAAGGACAAAATGATTGAGCTGGAGATGCTTCTGCGGCCAGAGGCCTCTCGCCATATCGATGGTTTCCCTAGGCAAGTGTCGGATGTAAAGGGCAAGACCCTTTCCGCTCAGGGATCGGACTATAACATGCTCTTGCCCCTTCAGGCATTGATCCTTCTCTTTCCCTTTGCTCTTCTGGCTGTCTACTACCGGTTCGGGCGAGAGAAGCGCTATACCGTTCCCAAGACTTTGAGCTATGTTCCCTCCAAGAGAAAGCCCTGGCTGGTAAACCTGGTCTTTAAGGGCGACGCCTTTGACTTCGACAAGGATGGTTTCTATGCTACACTTCTTGATCTGCACCGGCGTAATGTCGTAGAGATAGACTCCGTGACCGGCACGAGAGTGAAGTTGTTGACGCCTGAGGAAATGGGCGAGGACGACTACGAGCGGAAGGTTTTGAATTTCTTGAGGAGCAACTCCACCAATGGAGTCTTCAATGCTCGAGCCTTTGAGGACAACATAAAAAACCTGCAGAAATCCCGAGATACGGCCCGGCTGCAAGAGATGCATAAGACAATGGATGGTCTCCTAAGATATACAAATCATGATGCAGCCTGCGAATTTGTAGTGGGAAGAAGCCTGCGGTGCTTTGGAGGCATTAATTTCCGGCCGAAGGATCTGATTGCCGTCTTCTACGTCGCCGTATTCATTCTTGCCTCAATAGGGGGATTTGGATTCCTGTCCAATCCATTGACTGCACCTCTTCTCATCCTGCTGGTCCAGTCCTCTGTAGTGGCCTTTGCCCCCTCCGCCCTTTTGGGAAGGTGGAAGCAGGACTACTACAAGGAGAAGCTGGAGTGGGATGCCTTCCGGGATTTTTTATCCGACTTTGCCATGATAAAAAAGTATGCACCCGAGGATCTGGCTCTCTGGAAGGAATGGCTGGTCTACGGCACGGCCCTGGGGGTGGGTGATAAAGTGATGGAGGCCATGGCCGACCTGAACATTCACATTCCAGAGGCGGTAGCTGTGCAGAGCATGCATATCTACTTCAGCCATGCCTACTCCTCCAGCAGTCCCCAATCGAGCGGCTCAAGCGGGGGCGGCTTTGGCGGGGGAGGTGGCGGCGGCGGAGCAAGGTGATGCTAATACAAAAATCACTAAAAAAAGAAATGAGCCAGAAAATATCCAGCAACTATAACGTAGTATACCCGGCATTGGCTACGTTATTGGTCTCATCTGCCTCGTCTACCTGATTCAAGTAGTCCGCGGTAACACGGTACTTATAGCTCTCGCCCATTGGTACCTGGTGATTGAAGGATAAGGTTTTTCTATTTTTAATTACGGCTGATGCCAAATCGTAGTCCAGGGTTGTCACGCCACCACTGCCTAAAAGGTTGTAGCCTCTTGTTGGGTCATTAGTCCACTCCACCTTTACCTTGAAGGGTCCTGTAGCGGTATTTCTTACAGGGTTCACCACAGTAACATTGATCTGCACATTGTGCCCGGCGGGAACTACGTTGATTCTATTGATTTTTAGATCGCTGATTATGACATCCGGCTTTATCTTCACGGCATCCGGAGAATCTGGGACCTTTGCAGCTTCAACCAGTACTGCGGAAGTCATGACTATTGCTATCCATACTGCCAAATACAGGAAGTTAAACCATTTCATGACAAACACCTCACATCTTTGTTGGGTAACATAGTTATTCAATACATTTAATTTGATCGCTTATGCTGAAGTTTGTTCTACCTCATGCCGCCTTTACGCTCCGTTTGGCCTGCCCTGAAGTGTGGCCACGGGCCCAACGATGGCCGCCAAACCACTAGATTAATCGCGAAGGTGGAAAGAACTACAGGATTCTCCAATATTTGGCCATTGTGATTACACCGGGAGCGCTGAGGGTCACGAAGACTCGACGATTTCTGAATTCCCAAAAAACCGGGCGTGCGGCCCGAAGCATACCCAATTCATTAGGGTGGGGTGGCCGCACGCAGTTTGATTTTGTAAGTTCAAAAAATAAATAAATAACCACAAGCTAAGCTAAAGTCACTCAACCTTGTGTGGTTGTGGCGTAGAATCTGTTGGATCTTCGGACGGCTGTTCGGGGAAAACTCGATCAAACGTACGCTTACCGAAAGTGATGAGAAAATTTTCCATTACCTTGCAATTATTTGCCCAGTCTGGATCTTCCGGCTTGATAACTTCATCATCCAAATCGAGCATATATGTTTTTGCGAAATATTTTTTATCTTCCAGGTGTTTTGGCAGATCCGCACTTATTCTTTTCTTTACATCCTCCAGCGTCTTGTAGCCTTTGCTCCTTGGTTCTACAAATTCTCTCAGGGAATTATCATGCTTATCTTTCACAGCATTCAATATTTTAGGTTCAATGATTTCGGAAATGTTTTTTAAGCCGATGATCCGGTCTTCTGATCCAATCGAATACTTGAAATTGAATCCATCAAAAACACTTTTTGTAAAAAGTCCCACAATAGTCGCCTTTAAATAAAAATTATTAAAACGGTCTATATCGGTTTGCACGATGCTTATATGTATATTCATAAGATCCATGCACAGATATGTTACCACCGACAATATACCCCAAAAGAAGGGGTAGCAATAATAAGGGAGATATCTTCTTAGTAAAAAGCTTGTATTTGGGTATTGAGAACTTAATGCCATATAGGCAACAAACGCCGCTAGAATAAAGCAAATAAAATAGGGCAGAAAGTCCATTATCTCACAGCCTCACAGCTTCAGATCCACTTTGAATCTAATGCGACGGTGCGTTCGTTTTTATTGAATTTAACTATGCCTTTGCCGTCGAGCTTTTCAACATATTCACGTACTTTTAAAGGGTTTTCTCCAATGGTAGCGGCTAGAACATCGATCTTCATGGGTCCTTTGTAATCTGCAAGGGCATCTGCGATTATGGTATTCATGCCAATTGGCCTATTGCCTCTCTTCGATCGCTCCAAGAAATCAACTGTAGACTTTCGCATCTTAATCGCCTTTTAATACATTTGATCTACTTCTATTTAAAGTCTGATTTCACTGCGTTTCTCGCATTAAGATCGTAACCGGATCTCGCCTCTTGGGAAGAACTTTGCCATTTCGGTCTTAAACTCTTCTCGGCCCAGGTTAAGTAGTCATGCAAGCCCAGCTTCTGCAATCGCTTTCTTCAATCGACTCTTGGCCAGAGCCTCGACCCTGGCCACAAAATTCTCCTCAATCTCGGCCCGGAATGGGTCAAATTCAAATCTCGGCTTAACCGGTCCCTCTTTGGCTGCCAGCTCCCGCCGGGCTTCGCTTCGTAGATCCTGCAGAATCACGTCCGCGGGAGTCGTTTGGGCCTTCCTTGGGCAGATCGGTCTCGCCCAAGAGCCTGGTGCCCTGCAAGACATATTTGGCCTCGGACCTCAACTCAACATGCGGCCCGTTCAGCTCGGCGATGATATGAGGATCTCCCTGGAAGCGATCGGCAAGGAAATCGATCGAAAGGTTTTTTATTCTCTAATTCCTTCCTCTTGGGGAATGAGCGAGGGAACTAACGATACTGAGAAGAAGGGCTATGCTAAGCAGAAGCTCGAACTCAAGAATAAGCTGGATCTTAAGAGCAAGCTGAATCTGGACGATGTGGATCTGGGCGTCACCATGCCGTCCACGAATGTAAATGAGTACATGCGGGTTTTAAGGCTGGCCCGAAAGCCCAGTCGTGAGGAGTTCACTATGATCGCCAAGATCTCCATGGCCGGCATAGGCATCATAGGAACCTTGGGCTTTGTCATATATGCGCTGCTTACGGAACTGCCCAAAGCCTTCTAAAAAACTCTAAAAAAATATCTTTTTTAGCTCTCTTTAGCTTTGGCCTTATTTAGCGCACGCAATGTGGCTCCGAATTCCGATTCCACCAGAGTTTTCACGCCCATGGTCTTGGGATGCAAATCCAGCTCTACTGTGACATGCTGGTGGCCTAAATTGCGCAGTGGCTTGACCTGGCGCGGTCCGTTGGTGATAGAGAATATCTCCATGCCTTCCAGAGCTGATGCCGGCAGGGCATGGGGCACTCCCGAGATCACGGCAAAGTCGTAATGCTTTTTTGCGGCCAGCTTTTTCACGGCGTCACCGGTTACCGGGTACTCGTCCAGTCCTCCGATGAGCTGGAAATTCACATTGCGTTCCATTAGATCGCGGGCAATATTGGCAGCATCCCTCCTCACCTTGGGCAGGCCCACCTGGTCGTCTAAGTTGACCAGGGTATCCACCTGATCGCCGGCAATCTGGGCCACGGCTGCGGTAATGTCGGCAAACATGTAGGCCGTCTCCTTCTTGGCATTGAGGATATTCAGCCCCTTCTTGCCCTGCCGGATGAGCTGGAGAAGCCTGGCGGCAGCCTCATATTTGAGATCTCCTCGCTCCGGAGCCAGGTACTCGCTGCTCGCAGCTCCGTAGAGCTTCTCTACAAGGGTGGCCTTCTCGAGCAGGCCCTTCTGCCTGGTAAGCTCTGCCTCATCTATGATTCCCTTGTCTCTTGCAGCTTCCAATGTGATGATCACGCCTTTAGTATTGTCTCTGTAGCCGGCATGAACCTCTACCTCCAGGACGGGTATGTCCAGGTCGGCATTGAGGACGGCCTGATGCAGATCGTCGCCGATGATCATGCTGCTGCAGGTTCCTGAGACGGCCATGAGTTTGGGGTGGAACAATTCCCTGGCCTTCTTGAGAAGAGCGGTGAGCGACTGCTGGCCACCGAAGACGAATCCCGCTTCGTCCAATGCGGTAGTAAGCACCCGCACACCATCCTCCTCTAAGAGACGGGCATGCTTGAAGCAGCATCCGCTTGGGCCGTGCAGTATGACCACATCGGCACCAAGGTCGCGCAGTGTGTAGAGAGCGGCCACAATGGAGCTTGGTCTGGGATGAAGTATCGTTAAATTTTGCACTTCGCTTGTCATTCATATCACCTAAAGCATTTTACACAGGAAAGCAGCCTTTTCGGGCAGTCTTTCTGAGCCATTTCCAGCCCTTGCTGCAGATTTTTGGCGGTAGCTGCCCCCAGCTCTTCCGCCAGGGGCACAAGCCTTTCTCCTACTATTATCAGCTTTGCCATCTCGCTTTTCCTTTGCCTGAGCAGTTCAGAGAGTGCCGGGATGTTCATGCCTTCACATACGGTTTCACCGTCTTCTCCCACTACCACGAATAGGTCACTGCCAGAGGCCCGGTCCAGTGCCCTCTCCACGTCCCTGACTTTGAGCCCGGAGTTGGAGCTGTCGAAGAACGTCTGATTGGGCAGCCGCTTGATCTTCATGCGCCCGGAAAAGCCGTCGAAACCGGTGAGGGCCTGTACGATCTCGCTCCTCGGTATGCCGACCAGGTCCGCTGCAGCCGCAGCACCCGCAATTGCCGTCTCGTAGCCCATAAAGTCCAGATCCCGGCCCAAATCCAGATGCACCTCTTCTTTTGCAAAGATCAATCTATCCGGCCTGGCATAGACCCTTCCCCCTCTGGCAAAAGAAACATCCGGGGAGAGCCGAGCGTCGATGTTGGCCAGAATCTTCGCGCCCCTCTTGGCCAGGGAGAGCATCTGCAGCTTGGCAGTACTGGCCCACTTTGTAGCATTGGCGATGAGATAGTCTCCTGAAAGGCCGGTTATGATCCCATAATCGGCCAAGCCCGTGCCGCCCAAAGAGATCTCACAAATCAGGGCCTGCACCCCCTGAGCCAGGGCGACTTCTCTAGCATGGATCACATTTCCTGGTGTGATGGAAAGCCCCATTTCCAGAAGGCGGCCTATGCCGTCCTGCCAGATCTCCAGGCCGCGGGTGGTATGGGATAAGACCTTCTTTTGCCGGGAAAGCATCAGGGCCAGCAAGAGGGCCGTGGAGGTCTTGCTGTGCGTGCCCGTCACCTCGAAGACCTCGATCGCAGCATCTTCTCTCCCCCCCAGCAGTTCGCCCACCGCCTGATGATGGGTGATTATCCTCACCTTGCCCTTTTTAGCCTGAGCCAAGGCTGGGTTGCCGGGAGCGAGGTGTACGGGGGCTACCACCAGGTCGAAGCTGGCAAGATTGGGGGTATGGTGATAGACTTCTATTGCCTCTGCCTGCAAGCCCGATTCGACCATCTTGCGAGCGATGACGGCTGCGCCGTGGATGGTGTCGAGTACGGCTACCTTAGAGCCTCTTCCGCTCGCTTGCATGCCAGTGCCGCAATGCATTCGTCCACGCCCAGGGGCTCGGCACAGATGACCTCCACCTCTTTGCCCCCTATCTTCAAAGTGCCTCTGCGCCTTTGCGGATCTATGCCCATCTCCTGAGGAATATCCTGTCTGGTATGAACCCCGTGGGCCAAAAAGAGGGGCAGAGCCACGATCTTCGATACATTGGTTCCTGCAAAGCTATTCAGACCCTCCGGGATGTTGGGCTGGTTCATATTGAGATAAGCGGTCCTGACCGGTCCGGTGTGGTTTTTACTGATCATCTGGGCGAGCGATTCCACCAGCTCTTTATTATAAGGCAGGCTGGAACCATGCCCTAGCACAAGTATGCCTACGTCATTCATGGAAACACCAGTATTACTTTTCACAATTCTCGTGTTAAGGGACGATAGATTCATAAGTACTAAATCCTTTCGAGGCAGGGCTGCTTGCACAGGCGACGCCGGGGAGATGATAAACATCCGCATGAAATGGGCAAATGGGTTCTCTATATTTTCTGCTTGTATCCTATTCTTGATTTATCCTGCCTTCTCCCAGGAGGTCGTTCTCTCTATGCATGAGAATTACACCATGGAAAATTGCACATTGCAGGTCGAGGATATTGATTCGCAGGCGGCAAAGGTCTGGATGTTGATCCTTTGTGGGCAAGAGCCGTCTTTATCAAAGGTCCTGGGCATAAATGATACATTAAGCTGCGGCAATCTGACGCTGATGGTGAAGAAAACCTATGCAGGCGAGAGCGCCGATCTCGTCTGCCTGCAGATCAATAGCTCAGCCTGAGAAATGCTTCTCGAAGATGCCTGCAATCTCGGAGGGCTTCTCGATGACGAATACATCCTCCATCCGGCGCAGGCTCTCTACATGCTCTGCATCCTCTTTTCTGATACGTAGCCGCATCTCGCTGCCGTCAGGGAGAATGGTGGTTAAGATTCCGGGCTTATAGTCGCAGGGCATGATGTATGTGGGAACGAATGCCTTCTGGGACATGATGGCGGCGTTGGAGAGCAGTGAGTCTGCCAGGCCCAATGCGATCTTGGCCACGGTATTTGATGTCGCTGGTGCAAGCAGCAAAAACTCGTAGCGCTTCACCTGCAGCTGGCCGGCCAGAAATGGAGAGTTGGCGTTGATCTCCACCCAAACCTTGTCGAAGTGCTTCTCTAAGGTGTTGAAGAGCTTGTAGTACTTGATGACCTGCTCGCCAGCTTTGGATACGAAGACGCGCACATCCACCACATCGTCGTACTGCTTTTGCAATTTTATCATAGCATCGACCGTCTCCTCAATGCGGTCGCCGCTGCCCGTGATCCCCCAGGCGATCTTCCTCTTGCTGCTATCCTTTGCCATAATAATCACTTCCCTTCATCTTCTCCAGATGCACTACTGTCTCTGCGAACCTCTTTGTCGTCTTTCGCAGCGTTCGGAAGCCTTCTTCATCCAACATTACCCCATCCAGTGTATCGCGGGACCAGAAGGTTGCTCCCAGGTTGGCGCCAAAAAACCCCCCGCTCACTGGGATCATGCCGTTGAGGATGTAAAAAGTATGGATCTGCTGCACGGCCAGCTCCTGGCCGCCCATGCGATCCCCACCCACCGCGATGGCCATGCCCGGCTTTAGCCGCAGTGCTTTTGGGTCGGCTGCCAGTGTTGCTCGCGTTCTGTCTATTATTATTTTCGTCTGAGCACTCATGCTGCCGTTATAGACCGGCGTGGCAATAACAAACCCACTGGCCTCCCGGATGAGGGGATAGAGCTGATACATATCGTCTTTGACTATGCATTCCTTGTTTTTGAGGCAATAGTCACAGTGCCGGCAGGGGCTGATCTGCTTGCCTCGCACTGTGAATTGCTCCGTCTCCAGGCCCAACTCTCCCAGCATCTTGAGGGCCTCGCTAAGGATGTGCTCTGTGGCCATCTTCCTGGGACTGCCGGATATGCCGAGTATCATGAACGTATATGGGAGCTATAGATATTTCAGATTTGCTGGAGGAGCCTCTTGCTCTGCCAGACGCAGCCGGATCATCTCCTCCACCTCGGCGGAGGTAGTGCCGAAGACCTCCTGCAGGATCTCTTTGGCTGTTTGTAGCTCCAGGGCCTTTCTGTCCAGCCGGAAGCTGGGAAAGACCTGTCGCTCTATTCTAGGCCTCCTCTGCAAGGGCCACCCTAGCTGTGCGAAAACTCCTGCCATTGTCAGCTATCTAGTGCATGTAAGAATAAATACTTTTCTGGACAAAATGATAACAGTAAATCATTTTATGAACTAATAAAAGTATGTATAAGATACAAATGATCTGCTAATAATGCCCCCATAAATTGCCTTTATAGAGAGAAGATAATCTTGAGTAGAAGAAGGATGGCCGTGCGGGGTGAAAGTGATGCAAAATGTATTATGCGGGAACTGCCAATGTAATAATCATGATCATGGGCAAGGCTTGGGTCTTTGGAGACGATGTGGATACCGATGTGATCATCCCCGGCAAATACCTGCGCACAAAAGATGCGAGACTCTGGGCGGAGCATGCCATGGAGGGCTTAGACCCGCAATTTGCCTGCCAAGTGCAGAAGGGCGATGTGATTGTGGCGGGCAGAAACTTCGGCAGCGGCTCGTCGCGCGAGCAAGCGCCCCGGGCTTTGAAGGGGGCAGGCGTGGCCGTGGTGGTGGCCCGCTCCTTTGCTCGCATCTTCTACAGAAATGCCATCAATGTAGGGCTGGCTCTGATCGAGGCGGATGTGCCCTGCCAGAAGGGCGAGATCGTGCAGGTGGACATTGCAGAAGGATCTGTGCGAGTGGGTGATAAAGTCTATCAGGGCACCAGGCTGCCTGATTTCCTCAGGGAGATACTGGAAGACGGGGGCCTGGTGGCGCACCGAAGGCGGCAGAAAGGATTGGCATGATCTTTCCGGAAGAGTACAAGCTCGTAGGCATTAAGGACCGGGAGCATCGGGGCGAGCCTGTCTACTTCGCCACCGAGTATCTCATCAGCCGGGATGGGCCCAGTCTCTACCATGTCACGAGTCGGGGCTCGGGATTCATGAGAGAGGTTGTAGCGCTGGAGCCGATCGCCTCAGGCCGCGAGATCATGTTTTATCCTGATATTGTGAACACCAGGAACCGGGCCCAACTCATCGAGCTGGCAGACGGCGTCTGCCGGGGCACAAAGGCGAACACGGTCGTCTTTCGGGGGCTGGATGAGCACATCACCTTTGTCAAGGACCCTGACCAGGCCCAGGTCTTAACCATCGAGGTCTTGGATGTCTCGCCCCCAGATCCGCCTTGGCTGGTTCACGTTCTCGCCAGCCTGGAGGCCTGCGGCATACTGGGGGACCTGACGGTTCGTTTTGTGCCTCACATCCTGGATCTGCGCCGGTTTGATTGCGAATGCGTTTATTACCCTTGCCGGGCCTCGGGCCTGGGGCGCTCTTTGGACACGGACAGGGTGGTGCACGAGCACCCCAGGATTGTGGGCTGCGCCGTCTCGCGAGAGATCTTTCTGGCCAATAATCCAGGCAAAGATTTCGAGTTTGTCAATATCTGCCCCTTGCACAGTTCGGAGCCGGTCTTTGAACCGAGGGGGCCTTTTATCACTCGCTGCTGCCGTTCCGAGCAAAAGGGCCTGACCCGAAAGAACGCCCAGCCGGGCATGGTGGTGCACTGGGGAGACGGGCCGGCGCAGATAGCAGAGGCGATGAGATGTCTGGCGCAGGATCTAAGAAAGTAGCCGTAGTTGCCGGTGACGGCATCGGTCCGGAGGTGGTGGAGAGCGCCCTGGCGGTGCTGGATGCAGTCGGCGCGCAGTTTGAACGTGTCCCCGTAGAGATTGGTCTCGCCCGATGGAAGAGAACGGGCCAGGCCATGAGCAATGAGGATTTAGAGGGCCTCAAAGAGTGCGACTGCATTCTTTTTGGGGCGATCGGCACGCCGCCGGATCCCAATTATAAAAGTGCGCTCCTCCGAATACGAAAGGAGCTGGACCTTTATGCCAATATCCGCCCTTTCCAGTCCCAGGATCTGGATTTCATCATCGTGCGGGAGAACACGGAGGGCCTCTACTCTGGTCTGGAAGAGGTGGGTGTGGAGGAGTCGCATACCATGCGGGTTATAACCCGACGCGGCTCGGAGAGAATCGCTGAGAAGGCCTGCGACCTTGCGGCCTGCAGGCGGATGCTGACCATCATCCACAAGTCCAACGTCTTGCGCAGCGACCGCCTCTTCCTGGAGAGCTGCCGGGCCGTAGCAGCGCGCCGCGGCGTGCTCTCTGAGGACATGCTGGTGGATGCTGCCGCCTACAATCTGGTGGTGAATCCCAAACGGTTCGACGTGCTGGTCACCACCAATCTCTTTGGAGACATTTTGAGCGATGAGGCGGCAGGTGTGATAGGCAGCCTGGGGCTGTGCGCCAGCGCCAACCTGGGAGACGCCCGCGCCCTGTTCGAGCCCATCCACGGCAGTGCGCCGGACATCGCAGGAAAGGGCATCGCCAATCCCGTGGGAGCTATAAGAAGCGCGGCCATGATGATGGAGTGGCTGGGCGAGCCGGAGAAGGCGCGCCGGATGGAAGCAGCGGTGCAAAATGCGTTGGCCTGCGGCGCGAAAACGCCGGACCTGGGCGGGAGCTGCGGGACGGCGGATGTGACAAGAGCGGTGGTGGAATATTTGAAGGCTTTTTAGTCTTAAGATCGTGCTGCTGAGAACCACTCGCTCCGGCTTATCTCTCCTTCCTTCAAGATGATTCAATCGTTATGCCGCCTATGGGCGGAATGGTCCGGCCCATGCGAAGCCTCAAGGCGATCCAGCCGTCAATTACTCCGATGAGATCGTTTCTGCATTCTTCAATGGTATCGCCTATCGCAATAACACCGCGAAGACCTTCCACGGTTGCAGCATAAGTGCCGTCTTCGAGAGTTTTATATTTCGCTCGCTCTAAGGCCGCTGATACATACTCTGCGAACATATAGCGATGCTATTGGGTGCCGAAGGGATTTAACACTAATCCCGATGCGATGCATTTTGCCTGAAGTTCCAACTGCTGCAAACTTTTAAACAACTCTTGAGACGGCATAGCAGAAGGCGCGCCGGATCGAAGCGGCGATGCAAAAAGCGCTTGCTGGAGGAGCGCGGACGCCGTACCTAGGCTGGGACTTTGGGATGTCGGATGTGATCACTTCCTTTTCCGCCACATCTTCGCCAACCATCGGGATAGGCTCCAGGGTAGGCTGTTCTCCAGCCTCATTCTTATCTCCTCCTGACTTCTTTTTCCACTCTTTGCCTGCTTCTTCAAGAAAATCACCCATTCACTCGTACAATGCCTGAGTCCTAATATCTGGTGGCACTGATCTCTTGAGGTCGTAACATACGGCAAAACTTTATATTCTAATTCAGTCTAAATATATTCGGTGTGTAAAAATGATTCAACAATTCCCAAAACACTTCTTCTGCTTGACCGCGTTGTTCTTCCTGTTATCAGTCTCGCTGCCGGCATCAGGCGCGGATGCTCTCACTCCCTCTCAGGATGCGACAAGCCTCTCCCTGAACGGCACCGCCTTCCTGGATGCGGATGGCAACGGCTTCTTCTCGGCTGGCGAAAATGGCCTCGCGAATGAAACTATCCGGCTGATCCTGGAAGGAAAGGAGATCTCCAACACCACCTCGAACGAATCCGGGCAGTACTTTTTCGCCAATCTCTCTCCAGGCCGGTACGTACTGATCGCGGATCCCTTTTCCGGCTGGAACCAGACGGCCCCCGGAGCCGGCTATTATGAGGTGACGCTCTCCGACAAGCCCGGCTTTGGCCTGGACTATGGATTTATCTCCCCAAGCAATGCCGCCGCCTCCCTTCCGGCCAGAGAGTATCCAATCATGCGCCCCACCCGGCAAGAGGCGAATGACTGGGCCGGGCAGTACAATGCTTCTGCTCGGGCCTATCTCAGCCCCGAGATCGCGGCAAAGATGGCTGCCGCACCTGTCGCTTCCGTCAGCCTGCTGGGTCGGCTCAAGTACACGCCATCCGAGCGCGACCAGGGGAGCTGCGGAAACTGCTGGGCCTGGGCGGGAACGGGCGTGATGGAGATCGATTATGCCCGACAGAAGGGGACCACCGACCGGCTCTCCGTACAGTACCTCAATTCCAACTACAATGGGGCCTGCTGCGGCGGCTGGCTGACCGGCCTGGCCGGCTTTTACGGGGCTATGGGCATGATGATCCCCTGGTCCAACGCCAACGCCTATTATCGAGACGGCGGACTGAACTGCGGCGCATGCTCGCCCGTCTCCGCCTCTTCCATCTCCACCAATCCCCATTATGATCTCTTGTCCATCTCCACCAGTACCGTTTCCCCTCACGGCCTCGCCAAAGAGACGGCCATCTCCAACATCAAGAACGTCCTCATGCAGGGCAAAGCCATCTGGTTTGCCTACTATTTGCCGGATAGCAGTGCCTGGAGCAACTTCTTTAGCTTTTGGAGAGCACAGCCGGAGAGCGCCGTATGGCAGCCGGACTTTGCCTGCGGCCGGTCGTACAACTATCAGAGCGGAGGCGGGCATGCCGTTCTTTGCGTGGGCTATGATGATACCGATCCCAAAAACCGCTACTGGATCATGCTCAATAGCTGGGGAACGACGGCCGGGCGACCGGCCGGCCTGTTCCGGGTGAACATGGACATGAACTATGATTGCTCCTACCGTGGTTTGGGCTATGCCTTCTCCTGGATGACTCTGGATATTAGCTACGCCGAGGAAAACAATCCCCCTCAGAAGCCTGCCAAGCCCCAGGGTACCGCCGCCGGCATTGTGAAAAAATCTTACAGTTACACCGCCTCAGCGATTGATCGGGATGGCGATGATGTCCGGATTACCTTCGACTGGGGCGACGGCAATACCTCGCAAACCGACCTGGCAAATTCAGGATCTTTGGTGCGCGTATCGCATGCCTGGAGCCTTGCAGGAACCTATCTGGTCCGGGTCATGGCCACAGACAGCAATGAGGCTGCATCCCTCTGGTCCATCAGCAAGGCGGTGAAAATATCTAATGCATCCCGCCTCTCAGAGGCCGGTCCTTCTCAAGCGGCAAAAACAGAAACGACGGGACAGGGCAAAAAGACCTGCCCCTGTTCGAAAAAGACGGACTGAAATTTGATGGACTAATCTCCTTCATTTTTTCAGATTTTTTACCAGTGCCTCCGCCTGCCTTCCTACCAGGGCTGGATCCATCGGAACGCGCGCTACGCCCGTCTCTATGGCGGCGCGGGCGACGGCTGCGGCGACGACGGGAACGACCCTTCTATCCAGTGGCGAGGGAATGATGCACTCCTCGGATACGCTCTCAACCAGGCCGGCAATGGCTCGCGAAGCAGCGACCTTCATGGCCTCATTGATGTCGGAGGCCCGCACATCCAGGGCCCCGCGAAAGATCCCAGGGAAGCCCAGCACATTGTTGACCTGATTGGGGAAATCGGATCGCCCGGTGGCCACCACTCGCGCACCGGCTTGCAAGGCCAGATCGGGCATGATCTCCGGCATGGGGTTGGCCATGGCAAAGACAACGGCGTCCGCGGCCATGCTCGCGACCATTGCCGGAGTTACAATTCCAGCTACCGACAGGCCCAGGAATATGTCTGCTCCGGCAATGGCATCGGCCAGCGTGCCTGTAACATTGCGGGGATTGGTCATTTTAGCGATCTGCATTTTGGCCGGATTGAGGTCGGTCCTGCCCAGGT
Organism: Methanothrix sp.; assembly: GCA_026394565.1. Taxonomy (GTDB): domain Archaea; phylum Halobacteriota; class Methanosarcinia; order Methanotrichales; family Methanotrichaceae; genus Methanothrix. The sequence continues at coordinate 16,776 of JAPKYA010000037.1, read as the reverse complement.
GGATCACTCCCCGGCTGTCGCAGAGTATGACGTCCTTTACCCCGAAGCTGTAGAGAAACTTGGTAACGGCGATGCCTGCAGCGCCCGCCCCGCTCACGGCCACGCGCACGTGAGAAAAGCTCTTGCCCACTACCTTGAGGGCATTGATGAGAGCAGCCAGGGCGACCACGGCTGTGCCGTGCTGGTCATCGTGAAAGACGGGTATCGACAGGATCTTCTTGAGCCTTTCTTCCACCTCAAAGCAGCGAGGCGCGCTTATGTCCTCCAGGTTGATTCCGCCGAAGACCGGCTCAATTCTGGCTACCGTATCCACGATGACAGATGGGTCCTTGCTGGTTATGGCTATGGGAAAGGCATCAATGCCTGCGAAGTTTTTAAACAAAATGGCCTTTCCCTCCATGACCGGGATGGAAGCCAGCGGCCCAATATCGCCCAGGCCCAGAACGGCAGTCCCGTCCGTTACCACGGCCACGATATTGCCCTTGGCGGTGTACTCATAAACGTCGTTTGGATTCTTCTCTATCTCGCGACAGGGTTCGGCAACGCCCGGAGTGTAAGCTAAGGAGAGGTCTTGCACCGTAGCGCAAGGGACCTTGCTGTGGATGGCAATCTTGCCCCTGGCATCTTTATGAAATGCTAATGCATCATCTCTTAGAGACATAACAACTCCTGTTTTTAGGATCCTGCGGCTAATAGGGAGGAGCAACAGATATAAAGCATGGGTCAGACGGAGAACTGCAAGGGCCGGGGTGGCAGAGCGGACAATTTCTGTTGCTTTGGGGCGGCAGGAGTTCATACGCGGCAGGCTCGAGACCTGTTGTCCCTTCCAGGGACGCTTGGGTTCAAAATGACGGGGGCGCAATAGCCCTCTCAGGAAAATCCCAACCCCGGCGCTTTTAATTATGGAAAGTTTCATATCAGAGCAGAAAAAGGCGATAAGGTTATGGCTAGATTTCCAGAAGCAGAAAAGAGAATCTTGAATCTCAAGATATGCATGAGCTGCAACGCACGAAATCCCGTAAGAGCGACTCGCTGCCGCAAGTGCGGTTACAAAGGACTGAGGATGAAGTCCAAGGAAAACAAGACCGCTTAAATGATGATTGAGAGGGGCAGAGTCGAGCTGCTGCTGGCCGGCGCAGTAGCCGGGCATGGCGCCGGACATCTCACTTTGATTGATCCGGACACCCAGGGCCCGAAGCAGGCCGGCACAATGGCCCGGGCTGCGGAGCAGGGCGGCACGGACGCCATCATGGTAGGCGGCTCGGTAGGTGCGGCAGGAATTCTTCTTCATGAGACTGTGCGAGAGATCAAGGAGAAGACCGATCTGCCGGTAATTCTCTTTCCCAGCAGCGTAGCCGGCCTTTGTGAAAATGCCGATGCCGTCTTTTTTATGAGCCTGTTAAACTCCCGCTCCCCAGCTTACATCGTGGAAAATCAGGCGCTTGGTGCCCCTTTGATTCTGCGCTACGGTCTGGAGCCCATACCCATGGCTTATATCATCGTTGAGCCGGGCGGCACAGTGGGCTTTGTGGGCGATGCCCGCCTCATACCGCGGAGAAAGCCGGAGTTAGCTGCCGCTTATGCCCTGTCTGCCAAATTCATGGGCATGAGGCTGGTATACCTGGAGGCGGGCTCAGGTGCAGACTCACCTGTTCCAGCCGGCATGGTTTCCCTGGTCAAGAAACTTCTGGGAGATGTCCTGCTAATAGTAGGCGGCGGGATTCGCAGCGGCGGAGCAGCGGCAGAGCTGGCAGCTGCCGGTGCAGACCTGATTGTCACAGGAACCGGCGTGGAGAAGAGCCGAGATGTCACCTCTTTTGTATCCGAGCTGACAAACTCCATTCGCAGGTAGTTATCCGTGCCTTCCCCCATGCAGATCTTTTTAAGTCGGCATAATCTGGACGGTTTTCTCTTTGTCGGCGACAGCATCTGCGACAGCGACATGTATTACCTCACTCACTTCCTGTCCGGCGACAGATTCGCCTTTCTCGCCCAGGAGAAAACCACACTGCTCGTCTCTTCCATGGAGACGGGACGGGCCCTGAAGGAGTCAACTGCGGATGAGTGTCTGAGCACCTCTCAATATAGGATTATGGAAAAGCTGAAGAGGGGCGATAAGCCGGAAGAAGCCTATTGCCTGGTGCTGGTGGAGTTTTTGCAGGGTCACGGCATAAGGCGCCTGGGCGTGCCTTTTCGCTTTCCGGCCGGAATTTACCAGCCTCTTCTCCAGGATTTTGAAGTCCTGGTCCTGGAGAGCCCAGCCTCACGCTGCAGAGAGATAAAGAGGCAAGAGGAGCTGGACGCCATCGCCTGCGCACAGAGGGCCTGCGAGAGGGCCATGCGCCAGGCGGTACTTCTAATAGGCAGCTCAAAGCCTCGCGGGGAATTGCTCTATCGTGATGGGCAGCCTCTTACCTCGGAAAAGGTGCGCGCCGCAATTGATGTATCCCTGCTGGAGGACGGCTGCGAGGCTATGGACACCATTGTTGCCGGCGGCCCACAGGCTGCGGCCCCCCATGCGCGAGGGACGGGGCCTCTGGCCGCCAATGCCCCCATTGTCATCGATATATTTCCCCGCTCCAAGAGCAGCCGCTACTTTGCCGATATGACGCGCACCGTTCTTAAGGGCGAAGCTGCGCCTGAGGTAAAAGATATCTACGAGGCGGTGCGTCTGGCGCAGGCAGCGGGGCTTCTGGCCATCCGGGCGGGCGTTTCCGGCAAGGAGGTTCATTCTCGGGTCTCTCAGGTCTTCCTGGATCTGGGATACCCGGAGAGAGAGGGGCGCGGCTTTACTCATTCCACCGGGCACGGCGTGGGCCTGGATGTGCATGAAAAACCCTCGCTAAGCGAGACGGGTGAGGTCCTGCAGGTCAATCACGTGGTAACTGTGGAGCCGGGGCTGTACTATCCCGAGATGGGAGGCGTGCGTCTGGAGGACCTGGTAGTAGTAAAGGAAAAGGGCTCTGAGAACCTCACCCATTTCGAGAGGCAACTCGTGCTTTAGGGTGTTATCAATGGAAGCGGAAATTTTAGAGAAGTACAGAAGGGCAGGGCGAATCCTGGCCGAGGTGCTGGCCGAAGCGCGGCCGCGGGTTGTTGTGGGCGCGTCGCTTCTGGATGTGGCCAATTTCGTGGAGGATGCAATCAGATCACGGGGCGCAAAGCCCGCCTTTCCCTGCAACATATCTCTGGATAGAAATGCGGCTCATTATACGCCTTCTCCCCATGATGCCACCCGTTTTGCCGAGAATATGGTAAAGCTGGATGTGGGTGTGCACGTGGACGGCTATATTGCGGATGCCGCCATCACAGTAGATCTGAGCGGCCACGAAAGCCTGGTCGAGGCCTCCCGAGCCGCTTTAGATGCGGCCCTGGAGATAATCAGACCGGGCGTCGACACGGCCCAGATCGGCAAGGCCATAGAAGAAGCCATAACAGGATACGGCTATCGTCCGGTATATAACTTGACAGGCCACGGCCTGTCCCGGTATCTGGCTCATGACGAGCCATCTGTGCCCAACAGGGCCATGGAGAAGGGCACCATCTTGAAAGATGGAGACGTTATTGCAATTGAGCCCTTTGCCACCAACGGCTCGGGCAGGATCAGCGAGTCCCTCATCAACGAGATCTACGGCTTTTCCGCCTCCCGGCCGGTGCGTCTGCCCGCGGCTCGAGCGCTCTTAAAGGAGATTTCAGAAAGCTACAAAATGCTTCCTTTTGCCCGGCGCTGGCTCAAAGGCGAAAGAGCGGAATATGCACTCATGCAGCTTCTGCGCAGTGGTGCCGTACACAGATATCCCGTGCTCTGGGAAGTAGAAGGGGCCCTGGTATCACAGGCCGAGCACACAGTTGTGGTTCTCGAGAAGGGATGCGAGGTAATAAGCAGATTAAGCTAATCGGCCCCGCCTGTATCCTCCGACCCATCGTCCTCTTTGTAGCTATCATCGCCCAGCATTGCTGCCGATATGGCATCAATTCCGTCCATAAGCTCTGCCGTCATGCAGTAGGGTATGTCTCCAATCTCAGGAAGGCTCTCTCCGCCTATCACTCTGGCCCCCACCTGGCTGAGCAGATCGAATGCGCCGTCCAGGTCCTCCTTCTGCTCGGCAGCAATCGCCGCCGCCACCATCTCTTCCAGTGGGCTTTCGCGATCAAAGACTCCTATGATATAGCGCTGGCTGGAGACGAATACTGCGGCAAGAGAGGTTTTAAGGGATTCGAGCATCAAATCGGCATCTTCTCCCATGGATTCGTTCTCGGCAAAGACAATCGACCTGATGGCCGTAATCTCGGCTAAGGCCTCTTCGGGTGCTAGAACCTCGTGCTCGCATCTGGCTATTACCTTGAGACAGGCCAGCACCACGTCATCCATGATGTAGATGAAGACGGCACCCGAGTTCTTATCATCCTCCTCGGTAAGCTTAAAATTGCTGTCCTTGACCTTATTCATCCAGTTGAGCCATCGCTTCTCTGTGTAGAATTCTTCTTTCATTTTACAACTCATCCTTTTTTTCTGCTGTTTACCGGTATGTATCCACCAGGGCCACCCTTTCTATGACCAGATCTTCTATCCTTTCCTCGCCCACGGTCCGTAGCTCCTCGGAAGAGATATTAAAAGCCTCTATTGCCGCCTTTGCACAAAACGAACAGCCCTGTCCGTCCAGCTCTATGATCAGGGATAGCTCCGAGGCGTCCGGCAGGGAGCCTGAGCCGGCGAGGACAAGTGCGATTCTCTCTGTGCGATCCGATATTCTCATGAAAAGGGCTCTTTCAATCTGCCTCTCCCCCGAGGCGTAACGCATGATCTCCATTCCTGCATCTTTAGCGATGTTTCTCTGCTCGGAAAAAGCTGCCAGCGCCTTCTCGACGGCAAAGCGGATATGTCTCTCACCGGCGATCTTATCTGCGTCCAGGGCCTGCACTACGCAGCCATGCCGGGATTGCAGATCCTTAATCGCGGATAAAAGCCGTCCTCTGTCTTGGATTAAGGGCTTTCCGAAGAGCAGGCGAATCTCATTCATCTTTTTCCGATCTGATGAGGAAGCTTAAAAGCTTGCGGTCCTTCATGCATATATAAATAAATATTTATAATATTAGATATTAGGCGGACAGAAGCATCTAATGAAGGTCTTAAAAGAAAGATGCCTAAAATCTAAGAAGGGGCAGGTTCACTGCCCTAAAGTCACGAATTTTACAGCAAATCAAACCAGGCCGGCACGCTGCAGCCTCAGTAGGTCGACTGTGTTCAGCTTTTCGCCCTGCCTGAAGTGAGTAAGTATATCTTCGGCCTCGCGCTTGGCAACCTCTTTGGCGCGATCTTCCTTTATATCCCGGTTCTTCTTCTTCAAGCCCACGATGACCTTTTCGAAGTCGCGAACCTCTCGCTGGGTGCGGATGAACTCTTTGTGCTGCTCATCGGCGGCCTCCTGGGCCTTCACGAACTCCTTATGAGCGGCATCGGCTTCGGCACGAGTCTGATCGGCTTCTTTGAAGGTGCCTATCATCTGATCGTGGTATTCCTGGGCCAGTTCCGCGAACCTGGTAACCTGATCGTGGTGACCGGATGCCTGATCTCTCATGGCTTGCGCTTCTTCGAGAAGCTTCCTCAGCTCTTCGTTCTTCTCGAGCTGCTCTTTTCTGCCCTTGAACTCTGCATGCAAGGCGGCGATCTTATCGACCAGTTGCTTCTCCTTATCCGGGCTCAAAACCTCAGTTTGCTGCCTGAATTCCAGGTGATCTATCTCGCGGCGCAGATCCCTTATGGAACGCTCACCGGTGAGGTTGTATTTCTTCCGGATATCGTCTATCCTTGCATAGAGTTGATTAGTCAACTCGTTGTACTCATCCCTCTCCTTCTTGGAATCGGCCACATTCTTATTATTCTCATCCCGCAGCTTCTTGAGCTCCTGGGCTTTGTCTATCAGCTCTTTGGTGGCCTTATTCAGCTCATTACGCTTGGCGGCCCATTTGCTCGCTTCAGCGTTAAGTTGGCTTCTTCGATCCTTGAAGGCAAGGGACTCCTGTCTGAGTTTGCCTCTCTTATCTTCCAGTTCTGCCAGCATCCCCCGTTTGTCCTCCTGTTCCAGCCCGCGGCTGGGGTTTGGCTCCACTTTGGAGCCAAAAAACCCGGGAATCCTTCGCCTGGGCGGCGAAGGTCTTCTCTTTTAGCACTATACAATGGTGGGGTTTTTGTATGCTCGATTTTAAGATCCTATGATCGATGTCAATCCCGATATGTAATTATTAATTCTAATCAATTCTCTGCTCAAATAGCTTGATTGCATAGCAATGTGATGACCAAAAGATGACCTTCTCATAAGATCGATAGGAGCGAACATACTACTACATATCGAGAAACCCTTTACGTATTAACCTTTTGGTTATGCGCTCTTGGGTCCAATTCTCTCTTATGCCGCCCTATGGATGGCTGCAATATAACCTGATTGCGGCAAGGGAAAAATCTTTTCTATCTTAATAAAAAGGCAATCAACAGATTAAAATAGGTGAGTTGACCTAAAGAAAACAGGATCATTTAACAGAATAGTGTTATTCGCTTTAGATGGAGGGATTGATCTGAAAAAGGCTATGCTAACAGTATTAGTAGCAATGGTTCTAGTGGCTCTTACAGGGTGTTCAATGGCTGATATGCCGAGTGTATTTCCGCCAACAGTCACTTCGACCTGGAATCCAGCATTAATGTTCCCGGCTACCACTGCGTATGTGAATGGATATCAAGAGAGCAATAGGACGTTTAATTTTGAGCAGAGCGTGCAGGGAAATGGTTACTTCGTTACCTACCTGTATGCTAAGGCTGGGAACGTCGCGCTCAAGAATTACGCTCATGGCTCCGGCTCCTTAAACAGCGAGGCCACATTGACCTACCAGAACCTGGATACGTCGACACATAACGTATACTCCGACTACAATGATTTCGCTCAGGATTGCATCCAGTTCAAAGAGGATGTGGCCATGGTCTATGCACCCATGAAGATCGCTGTCGGAAACGGCTATTATGCGGCTAATCCACTGGATTACAGCTCCCTGCTCAAGGAAAAAACCTGGGTGAAGAACTATCTTGCCGGCACCAGCATGCACCATGAGGTAGAGTATGCTCATGCTCTGGATAAGGAACTGGAGATCGTTGCCAAAGATAAGATAAACATGACCTGGGATCCGGAGCTTACATCCGTTGGCTATACACAGATGAAAGTAGTCGAAGATGTTACTGACGGCAAGGCCCATATAGGCGTACTGCAGGCAAATCAGAACTTCGCTACAAGCTATGCTGAGGGTACCGTAGGCCTTGGTTCGAGGAAGTCCGCCTGGAGGGACCCATCCATAGAGATCGATGAGGATTACTGGGGAACCTATCACATCGAAAAGAACATGACCCTAGAAGTGCCTTATCATATAATTCTGAAGAAGGACGACTGGCTGCCCTGCTGCTTCGGCGGCTTCAACGACATGAATCCAAAGGATAAGGGAGCCTTCAAGTCGGCAACCGGAGTCTTCGACTGCACCTGCTTCAAGGCACCAACTCAGGCTCAGTTCCCAAGAGTCTACTAAGAGAGAGGATTTCCCTTTCTCTTTTCTTTTCTCTTTTGTCTTTTCTTGGGAAAAGACCTTTAAGGTTGCGGCACCGATTCTCAGCATGCAATTTGCGACCTGGGAGCCCCTTTACCAGACGATCCTGCAGGACTTCGGCTTTTCACCGGGCAGGGATGAAGAGGCGGCAAAGCTCCTGGCAGAACTCCTGCGCGACCAAGAGCCACAGCTACGTGCCGCAGAGGCAAAAGTCGCCGGGCGCATGATAGTAGTATGCGGCAATGCCCCCTCGTTGGAGAAGGAACTGGATGAGCTGCAGGGAAGAGATGCTGTCTTTCTGGCCGCGGATGGGGCCACGCAGGTCCTTTTAGGGCGCGGCATTGTGCCGGATATTGTGGTCACTGACCTGGACGGACCTTTTCCCGCCATTTTAAAGGCCAATTTGGAAGGCTCTATTATGGTGGTGCACGCCCACGGCGATAACCTGGATGCCCTGAAAAAATATGTGCCAAAGCTCAGGAGAATTATGGGCACGGTGCAGTGCCGCCCGCCGCCGGGCCTCTATAACTTCGGTGGATTCACGGACGGAGACCGATGTGTATTTCTGGCCAGGGAGTTGGGCGCGGCCTCTATAAAGCTGCTGGGCTTTGACTTTGAGGATGAGGGCGTAACGCCCCGCAAAAAGAAGAAGCTGGCCTGGGCCAAAAGGCTGATCGATCTGGCTCTTGCCGGATCGATAAGCGAGTGATGCGCGAATTTTCCCTCATTTGCATATGAGATTGAGGACCGCGTTTATGGCCTCTTTTGCCACCTTTTCTGCATCCTGCTCTGCATCTATCCGCATAAATCGCTCCGGCTCAAGTGCGGCCATGCGCCGGAAGTTCTCATCCACAAATCGCAGGAACTCGAGCCTCTCGAACTTCTCCCTTCCCCGGCGCGACTGCAGTCTCTGCAGGGCGGAACTTGGGTCTAAGACGAAAAGCAGTGTTTTATCGGGGAGCAAATTCCAGGGGCGGTAGATGCTCTGGATCCATGACACCGGATCGGGCACGATTCCCTTCAGCGTCACGCCCTGGTAGGCGGCGGTGGAGTCGGCATATCTATCGGACAGGACGATTGCACCCGTTTCCAGAGCGGGAAGGACGGTTTTGGAGAGGTGCTGGGCGTGGTCCGCCATGAAGAGGAAAAGCTCTTGCATGCGCGAGGCGGCAGAGGTCTCCTCGCCGCAAGCTATTGCCATTTCCGATCTCAGGATCCGGCCCACCTCTCCGGTCGTAGGCTCGGCGGTAAGCACCAATCTCCTCTCAGGCATTGTCTCTGCCAGCCTTGAGGCAATAATTTTGGCGGCAGTGCTCTTTCCCGAGCCGTCGATGCCCTCCAGGGTGATGAGCAGTCCCTTCACACTAACAGGCTTTGGGCAGGGGAGTGATTAAATTGTCGCTGGTAATCCGTTTGCAGGAAAATAGATGCTGTCGCCCGATACTAACTCTGGTACGTCATCCGATGGGTATCCGCAGTCAGCCCAGCAACCCTCGTAGCGGGCGTCTGTACCGCATTTGGGTTGTCTCATGGTCATAGGTAGACAGAAAGTCAGTATCCTACCATAAGGACCTATCAACGCGGCCTGTAGTCCCCTTCTTGCACCAGCATTCACAGCAGAACATATTCTATGCTCATGACAGCCCTCTAAAGGGACATAATTTGAATGCTGCCGGGATTTATAAAGTTTTCCAGCAGTATGCATCAATTTCCGGATGAGTATCTCAGCCGCCTGAGTAAGCTTTAAGTCGAAGTTGTACATTAACAATGCTGAGGTGCTTCATTTGACCGACAAGATCTACGTAGTTGGGCACAAGAGCCCGGATACCGATTCTGTAACATCTGCAATAGCTTATGCCAATCTGAAGAACGCCCTGGGAATGAAAGAGGTCGTCGCTGCCGCCGCCGGAGACATCAACGACGAGACCCGTTTCCTGCTGGATTACTTCAAAGTTCCCTATCCCGAGAAGCTCACCGATGCCACCGATAAAAAGGTCATCCTGGTAGATCACAATGAAAAGGCTCAGGCAGTGGACAACCTGAACATGGAAAATATCGTGGAGATTGTAGACCACCACAAGATCGGCGGCCTTGCCACCGGTAAGCCCATATTCTTCCTCAATGAGCCGGTGGGCGCGACGGGCGGCATCATCGCGAACCTCTATGAGCAGAGCAATATCAAGATCAGCAAGGAGATGGCCGGCCTGATGATGTCTGCCATTCTCTCCGATACCGTGCTCTTCAAGTCCCCGACCTGCACCCCTCGCGACAAGGTCGCCGTGGAGAAGCTGGCCAAGATCGCTGGCGTCGACCCAATGAAGTTCGGCATGGAGCTCTTAAAAGCCAAGAGCAACATGTCCGCCAAATCCGCCAAGGAAATTCTCCTGGGCGACTTCAAGAAGTTCGACTTCTCCGGCACCAAGTCCGGCGTGGGCCAGGTCGAGGTCATGGATCTAGCCGATCTCGCCTCCAAGAGGGCAGCCATTCTGGATGAGATGAACAAGATGAAAGAGGCCGAGAAGCTGGATATGATCGTGCTCATGCTGACGGACGTCATGAAAGAGGCCAGCGATCTGCTCTTCGTAGGAAGTGCCGCGGCAGCAGCGAGCTTTGAGAAGGCTTTCGGCGGCAAGCTCGCCAACAACTCCATCTACAAGGAGAAGTGCCTGTCTCGCAAGAAGCAGGTCATTCCGCCCCTGGAAGGCGCTTTCAAGAAGTAGCTTTTCCTGGATAAATGTTGAAGGTGGCTCATGCCATCTTTTCACTATTTTTGATAACTACTATTCTTATCTGGCTGGGTGTACCTTCTCCTCATTCATTCGCACCAGCGGCTTGGAGAGATGGCGGCGAGCACAGGGCGGCACCTCGTAGTAACCCGTCTTTAGATCGCGGGGGAGACGCCAGCGCACCCGGCCCTCGGCATGGGTCTTGCAGCGGCGGCAACGGTAGCCCTGGCCCTTGCCTGCGGACTCCATTCTCCTCTGGCACTCAGGACAGATCGGGGCCTGCGTCTCCACAATATCCGCCAGATGCAGGATGTTGATCTTCTCCAGGTTTAGCGTTCCCTCTTGCACCGAGCCGTAGACCTCCAGCTCATCGCCTGAAGTAAGCTGATTAACTATGGAGCGAAAGTTCTTGGTAGGCTCAAAGGCGGCGCAGCTCATGCGGGCAGTGCCGTTTTGCAGCGGGAAGAAGAGGTGGCCGCCGGCAATAGCCTGCGCAGGTTCAGCCACAACTCCACGAAGCCGGTAGCTTTGGCTGTCTTTGACATTTCCAACCTCTCCATTCAGGATATGGGCATCTGTGCCCTGATTGGTCTGGTAGAGCACGCTTCTCTCCACACTCTCCGATTCTATGGTCTGGAATGCCTCCAAGATGGCCTGCGGATCAGAGCCTCTTATGCCGAATAAAACGGGATCTCCTGAGTGAGGGGCAAAGACGATCCTATTATTATGATGATCTACCGTATCCCAGGTGCGCGGATAGGTGAGGGCATCCGCTCTCCAGACGGATGCGGCATCTATGCGCCGCGGCGTGCCCCAACGCGAACGCTCCCGGTAGGCGATCAGCTCATAGGTGAAATCTGGGAGCGCAGCACCCACCGCCGCCAGGGCTCCGATCAGGCCGCGCCCCTTCTTGAAGCCCCGGTACCAGACACCCTCTTCATCCAGCAGTGTTTTTGCATCTTTTATCTCCAGGATCTCTGTGACGGCGCGCCGGTAGAAGGCCGTCATCCTTGTCGTCACCTGCGGCGCGATGACCAGGCCTGGATTGGTATTCATCCCTGAGAAATCGGACAGCTCCAGGAGCGTCTTCAAGGCCATCTCCCTGACCTCTTCTTGGCGGTCGCTCTCCAGCTCAAAGGCCAACGCGGCATTGCCGCGCGTTTTGTATCGGGCGCAGGGATTGAGACGGATAAGTTTTGGCCGGCCTACTATCTTTCCCAGGGGCCGTAGCCTCTCCATGAGCACAGCTGCCAGATAGGTGGTGCATAGTCCCCTTTCAGAATCGGTATCATCAATTCCAATGAACATGGTCAACCTTAAATAGCCGTCAAACGGACATATATAATGATGGATAAGGAACTTCTCGCCGAGCGCGTGGAGGAGGTTCTAAGGCAGGCCGGATTCTCTACATCGGATCGCTGCTATCTCCGTCCCAGGAGCTTCGATCTTGCCGCCCGGAAGGGAGATCTTTTCCTGCTCCTCAAAATCCTCTCCAACATCGACGGCCTGAATGAGCAGACAGCCATAGAGGTGCGCCGTCTGGCCAAGCATCTTTTTGCCAGTCCCATACTGGTGGGCGAGAAGTCCCGGGACCAGTACCTGGAAAGGGGCGCGGTCTATTTTCGCTATGGCATTCCTACGCTTAGTCTCAACACCCTGGCGGACTGCCTTTTGGATGATGCCTTGCCTTTGGTCTACGCCGCGCACGGTGGGCTTTATGTGCGCATCGACGGCACCAGGATGAGGCAACTTCGGCTGGAGCGCGGCATATCTTTGGGAGCGCTGGCTTCTGAATTGGGCGTATCGCGGCGCACCATAAGCAAGTATGAGGTGGAGGACATGGACACAACTGTGGATGTGGCCATTAAGCTGGAAGAGATATTCGAACAGGAGCTGATCCAGCCCGTGGACCCCTTCCTTCTCGGAAATGCTGTGGAGGAAAGGGGGCTGGTGACGGATAATATCCTGCGCCTGCTTCTGGAGATCGGCTTTGAGGTAGTTCCCACAGCCCAAGCCCCCTTTAATGCCATAACCAGAACTGAGGATCTGGTGGTGCTGACAAGCGTCAGCAAATTTTCTCAGAGCATGCTCAAGAAGGCCCGGCTCATGAGCAGCCTTTCCGCCGTGGCCAGGACCAAGTCGGTGGTAATCGTAGACGGTGAGACCAAGCTGGAGTGCATCGAAGATACAGCCTTGATCGAGAAACGTGAGCTGGAGAGCATGGACCGCACCCGCGAGTTCGAGGATCTGGTGGCCGAGAAACAGAATCGATAAGATTACTATCACAAAAATCATATAGATCGAATACCAGTTACTATTATGAGACAAGCCTTATTGCTGCTAATAACCTGCTTCTTATTGGCAGCCGCATCCTGGGGCGGGGCGGCTGCACAGGCAAATCCTGCAAACAATTCTACAAACTCAAATATTAATGCCAGCACTTCCATGGGCACCTTGAACCTGGCTCTATTCAGCATGCCCGATACTCGGCAGAGCACTGAATACTCCTGCGGCGCTGCTTCCTTGCAGGCGGTTTTGGGCTACTGGGGAAGAGACATTGGCGAAGAGGACCTGCGAGAGATGCTAAACACCAATGAAGAGTCCGGGACCTACCCCGACGATATAATCAGGGTGGCTTCGGCTCTTGGCCTGCAGGCCGAATATAAAGAGAACATGACCCTGGCTGATCTGGAAAATAACGTAGCGCAGGGAATACCGGTCATTGTGGACTGCCAGGCCTGGAGAAGCGTCTCGCAGTACAATGAATCCTGGGCGGATACCTGGTACAATGGTCACTGGCTGGTAGTAATAGGGATAGACGAAGGAAATGTAACCTTAGAAGATCCCTACATTCTGGGAGATCGGGGCTTTATGCCTCGCGAGGAATTCGAGGAGAGGTGGCACAACGTGCGCGGCCTGGATGAGACTGACACAGTAAAGCAGATCCATATGGGAATAGCCATTCGCGGAGAGAAGCCCGCCGCTTCCTCCGGATTCAGGCACGTTGATTGAGATAGCTTAATCTCTTTGTCGCCCTTGGATGATCTGTGGAAAAAATAAAATCGATCATGGACAGGATTAAAGAGTCCGGCAGAGTATTCGTCTTTGGAATTGCCGGGGACAGCGGCTCAGGGAAGACCACCATCTCTCGCGGCATAAAGAGGATACTGGGCGAGGAGATGGTCTGCTCCTTCTCCATGGACGACTATCACAGCCTGGACCGAAAGGCTAGAAAAGAGCGCAATATTACGCCTCTGCATCCCGAGGCCAACCACCTTGATTTGCTGGCGGATCACCTGGAGCTTTTGCGGCGTGGGCAGGCCATCGCCAAGCCGGTCTACGATCACGGCAAGGGCGAGATCAGCGGCACAGTGCCCTTCGGCCCGGCTCCAGTGATCATCGTGGAGGGCCTGCATCCTTTTTACACAGAGCGACTGCGCCGCCTTATCGATTTCAAGATCTTTGTGGACCCCTCCCGATCCGTGAAAAGGCTGTGGAAGGTGCGCCGCGATGTGGGGGAGCGGGGCTATCAACCTGCCCAGGTTATGGCCGAGATCCTGCAGCGCGAGCCGGACTACAAGCTCTATGTGGACATCCAGAAGATCTATGCCGAGATCGTGGTCAAGATTCAGGATTCCCGGTTTCATCCCTCTCTTCTGGAGCCGGGACCCTTGCCGGACTGGTACTCGGTGCGGCTAATTCAGCAGATGCTGGATCAGCCCGTCTCCCAGGTCGGTCTGACCATTGATTTGAGCAAAATTCTGAGAAGCTCGGAGCACGATTTTTCTATCGAGTTTCAGCGAGACGATTACTACGGAAAAAAGGTGGGCATCATGACTGTGGACGGCGAGATTCATCAGTCCATGATTGCCGATCTGGAGAAGAAGCTATGCGACTCGCTGGGAACTTACGCCGTCATCAGCGATCGGCACGAGCAATACGTCAATGCCATCGGCCTCTCCCAGTTGATCTTGACCTGGAGCTGCTTGGAGAAGCTGGAGCATCTACTCGGCAAGAGCTAGTACAGCGAGGTTGATCGTTCTTCGCGCCCGTCAAGGCTTCGCGTGAGATTCAACCGGGTCCGGTTTCACGCGAAGGCGCGAAGCCGCGAAGTACAGAAGAAACAAATGGCGCTTTGCTATTTCCAATTACTATGTTTTTCCAGTTGTTAGTTAGTCGCTCTGTGCGTTCTCTGTGAACTCTGTGTCTCTGTGGTGGAATTAGTCGTTAGCCACTGGTTATAACCAAATGGCTACGGACTACCACCACAGAGACACAGAGCGCACGGAGGACTCACAGAGGACTCGATTATTCTATTACCCACTCGAAATAGCGAGGAACCAAACAAATTCCAGGCCTCGCTGTACCAGCTCCCGCAGGAGGGCGAAAGTCAAGCCCCGCCAGCGTTACCGGCCTTACCAGTGCTCCCAGGCCAGCACTTCATCCAGGCTCTTGCGGGGCCGGGGCTCGGGCTCCTCGGCCGGGTAGCCCAGGGGCAGCAGGGCCACGACCCTTATTTCCTGGGGCACGCCCAGAATCTCCTTCACCTTATCCTCGTAGAAGGCGCCGATCCAGCAGGTGCCCAGACCCAGCGAGGCTGCGGCCAACGTCATGTGGTCCAGGGCGATGGCGACATCGATCGCGTATGCCGGCTGGCCGCAGGTCATGACCAGATCTGAGGTTCCGCAGGCGGCGATGACCACAGGTGCCTGGGCCACAAATTGCTGATCTCTGGCCGCCCCGGCCAGCCTCCGGCGCGTGGCCGAATCCCTCACAACTATGAACCTCCAGTCCTGCATATTCTTGGCGGAAGGCGCAAGCCGGCCTGCCTCAAGAACGGCTAAAAGCAACTCTTCTTCCACCGGCCTCTCCTGGAAGTTTCTTATGCTCCGGCGGGCCCGGATGGCCTGCATCAGATCCATGGCAGATCAGGCCCTCTTCTTCATCTCCCTCTCGATCTCCTGGCCGGCTTCAGTCAGGCACCAGATGCCGTCATTCTCGAAGACGAGGCTTCTCTCCGCCATATCGGCCAGGATCTTCTTGACGGAAGGCGCAGGGATGTGCTCGAACTTGGCCACCTTTTCCGCGGACAGCTTGCCCTTTGAGCCCAGGACCTGAACCACCCTTTCGCGATGCTTGTTTCCCATGATGAATCCCATGTTACCGGCTAAGTCTTCTGGCATAATTTGTTACCTCATTTCTCTCGTTAGCTTTATTAGCTGTTCGCCTCAATGTTAAAAGTGGCGGGCAGTCCGGGTGGTTCGGCGTCACCTATAACCCGAAATCGTCGATAAGCGGGGGGCGAAGCTGACGGAAGACTCTGGGCGCTGTGTGCTCAGTCCAGTTGCTGACTATGATTCTCCGTCCTGCAGGGATAGCACCGGTCCATGGGTTTTCCTGAGGGAAGGTCTGTGTACCATAATTGCGGGAACCGGTTCAGGCCCGGAAGGGAGCAGACCCACCGCGGGTAACTGTCGCTTACAGGTATATGGGGAGGAGAACGCATCGGGATTAACTGGCATGCAGGCTTGGTGGCAACCGGCGGCGGGCCTGCCATTTAACATTAATTTTGCAGGATTCCGCCGGATTTCAATACTTTCTCGATGTATTCTGTGCTGTATTTTTTCTTGGCGTTATGAACCGCCTCAGGAAGTCTGCTATCCTCAACTCCAAAATTATCTTTGAGGTAAAGGGCGGTTGCGACCAATGAGAGATCTGTGGCATTGAATTTGCCGAACTGCCTTACAAAGTAATCTACTGCTTGCCGCTCATCGCTGTCAAGAAGGGCAAAGAACTGCTCTGCGGTCTCATTTGATCTTATAAAATAGCCTTCATTATCTTTCCAGGCTACTTTTATAATTCCGTTTCTCTCGGCAAAGCTAATCTCTCCAGATAATTCTGAAGAATACGGGCCGTAATGGTACATCGAGAAATCAAATCTGGCAATATTTTTTCGGGAGAGCAGATACATCATCTTCTGGACTATCGTCTTTCCGATCTGCTTATCGGGGTTGTCCTCATTCAGCCGTTTTACCAGGTAGCCAATTAGCCCCGCTGCTCTGAAAATGCTATCCATGTGATTCGAATCCGGGCTCATCTCAATGCCTCCTTGGCCTTCATTCGGCACTTTCTAGAAATCAAGTGATTTTCAACTTTTCTAACGACCATGATTGCACACATCTTCCTATTGCCACCAATGTTTGATGCAGTTTTGTATCACATACTAAAATTGTTGTGTTTGAATCATAGCATTCTCTAAATAATAGCTTAATTTTAAAAAATAATTTTAAAATTTTTAACTTCCGATGGCAGCCTTAGCTAGATGTTTTTTTACAAAATATAATATAAATAAACAAACCTCTATTTCCAGTCCATGAAAGGAATGAAGACAAGGAAAGCTTCGATCAAGGTCTTTTGCGGTATTCCAAACATTCCCCATCTTTTTAGACGAGAAAGTTTCATCTGT
>JAPKYA010000055.1 GCA_026394565.1 Methanothrix sp. | reverse complement strand
GCTAACAGTTCAAGGTCCATACCGACATAAACTTGACGAATCCGGCTTAATGCTACCTTTTTATTCGCTGGAATGAATACAGCAATTACCAGAAGCTGCGCTAAAACTCCTGGACTATATTTCCACTGGGCAGGGTCCCATTTAACATACCGATTGATGCTCTCTTTGAAGCCGAGATGATTGAGATAGGTCGCGATCACGATAATCGGAAGAGGAGTCCTCAGCGCAAGATCCTCAGATCCTTGGACGATTTGGTCGAACTGGTGTCGCAGAGTGTTCATCTTCCGGGGATGTGACCGGAGTTTTCCTTTCTTTTTGCGTGCCTGAGGCTTTGAATGAGTCATTCGGCGTGAACCATATTAATTTCTAATATTTAAATCTGAGTTTTCTTATGTGTGTTTGTTGCATTGTTACCGCGAATTCGCCAGGAAAGAGGATATGCTGGTAGAAATTAATGCTGGTCTTGGGATGGGGGTCTGGAATGGGAAAGATAAAAACAAAATAAAATTATTTCGCTACAGCCAGCGTCAGATTGCCATGCGGCATGACCAGCATGCGTGCATCCCTGCCCTGGCGCGCTCTGGCAAGCTGCAGGGCCTCCTCAAGAGTTGCCGCGGGAGCGAAGAAGCACATCTCTGCCTTTTCTCGGGGAAGAGCGGAGACCAGGATCAGATGATGCTGCAGGGACTCCTTAGCCAGGAAAGCGGCCTTGTGCCCGCCGAACTCATACTCCCGGCCGAAGCGCTCCCAGCAATCCTTCGCAGATGTCGCTTCCTTTGCCCAGCGTTCGAAGACGGGATGGCCCAGCCCCTCGCAGCACTCCGCCACCAGGATGATGCTGCCCTCAGGCAGAGCGGCATTCTTGGCATTGTCCAGCGCTTTTTGCGCCTGGAAGAGGTTGAGATCTTTGGGCCTGCCGTCAGCACAGGTCACAACGATCTCTGCCCGCTTAACGGGGCGCCGGTACATGCGATCCACTGTGGCAGCCCCCAGGCGGTGAGCGGAGATAAAGTCGCCTGCAACCGATTGCACAATCTCCTTTTTGCCGTTCAGAACGACATTCAAAATAAAGTCCAGCCCAGCAATCTTGGCCGCGTCCTCCATATCCTGGCGCACCGGGCTGTCCAATCTACCCGTAATTGAGTTTGCATCTCTCATCAGCTCATGGTTCTTAATCACAGAACACTCCGAGCTGACTCCGGGCAGGACGGCCTTGCCTCCGCCGCTGTAGCCGGCATAATAGTGATATTCGATATTTCCAGTGGCCACTATCAGATCCGAGGAAGCGACACTCTCCAGTATCTCCACAGGCGTTCCCCGCCCGGTCTCACCCAAATATACGCAATTCTTGGGGTCGTGCTGCATGTAGGGCAGGCTGGTGCAGTCCCGCAAGAGCAAGCGCTCTTCCTCTGCCGTCATTCTGCGGTGCGTGCCCAGAGCAAAGACTATTCTTAGATCGGCAATGCCCAGATGCTTGAGCCTCCTAATTAGGGGGGGAAGCATGAGGTGGCTGGGAGCGGGCCGGGTGATGTCGCTGACCAGAATGCTGGCCGATTTAGAGCCGGCAAAATCATCCAGGCTTCTTCCCTGGGCATGGTCTATCGATCTCTCCACCTCGCCGGGGGGCGCGGCGGGAAGCTCCTCGGCCAACACTACCTCTGCCCCTTCGCCGATAATCAGATCAAGGCATCCTTGGCCGTAACCAAGCTTGATTTTGCGATTATTCGAATTCATTAACATTCCAGTGACTAGCCTCAAGTTATCTAGTTCTTAGTTCGTCTCTGTGCGTTCTCTGTGAACTCTGTGTCTCTGTGGTGAAAACGTCGTTAGTCACTGGTTATAACAAACGACTACGAACTACCACCACAGAGACACAGAGCGCACGGAGGACTCACAGAGAACTCGATTATTCCATTATTAGGTCTTCCAGATCACAGCACGGCTGAGCATCTCGGAAAAGGCCTCGAAGATGGGCCGGTCCGTTTTCACAAGGAAGTAATCCGCCCCAACCTGGCTGCATGCCGCTCGGATGCGATCGTTATGCTCCGCCATGCGTCTCAAATACTCCTGCCGCTCGGCTTCCGTCACGCGGGTGATAAGAGGCAGGCCGCTCTCCAGGTCCACGAACTTGACATCGCCTCCGAAGCGTAATTCAGTCTCTTCCGGTGCCAGTACTTGAATTACCACCAGCTCATGCCCGGATAGCCGGTAGATGCTGGACAGGACATCATCAGTCTCACCCAGCAGGTCGGAAATCAGGACCACCAGGCTTGTCGTCTTGAGAAGCGATTCTACCTGATCCGCAATGGCAAGCAGGCCCGTGCCACCGCGGGGAGAGATCCTATCCAGCTCTACTATGGTTTGAAAGAGATTTCTTCTTCCCCGCTTGGGTTCAGCCGGATAGAGCTTATTGCAGAAGAGCGATATGGCATACTTCTCATTTTCCAGGGTGGCGAGATAGGCAAAGCCGACTGCCAGACGCGCTGCATATCCGAATTTTCCCTCATAGCCCATGCTGGCGCTGCCGTCCAGAAGGATGTGCACCACCAGGCTTTTTTCCTCCTCGTGCTCCCGGATATAGAGCTTCTCAGTTCGACCGTAGACCTTCCAGTCCACCAGCTTGAAGTCGTCACCTTTGCGATACTCCCGGTAGCCCACAGGGCTTATGCCGTGTCCGAAGCGCAGGGATTTTCTGCCTCCGCTGTAGGCGGTAGATACCCGCTTCTTGACGAGCAGAGAGAACCGCTCCAGCTCTTTGAAGAACTCTGTATCCATGATTTTTCCTGAAGACCTAAAGATATATTTTTCAGAGGGACTGGCTCTTTAGAATGTCCGTTACCACCTGGTCGCGAGTGAGCCCCTTTCTCTCCGCCTCAAAGCCCAGGATGATTCTGTGCCTCAAGACGGGATAGGCCATTGTATGCAGATCCTCTTTGGAGACATAGTTTCTGCCCTGCAGGAAGGCTCTGGCCTTGGCGGAGAGTATGAGACCGATGGTGGCCCTGGGGCTGGCTCCGTACTGGACTCCCTCCCACTTGCGCGTGGCCAGCACGAGACCTACGGTCGCAGCCTTCAGTTCTTCTGATACGGGTATGTCGCGGCATAGCTGTTGCAGCGCAATCACCTCATCCTTGCTGACCACCGGTTCCACAGCCGGCTCGCCGCGAACGGTGTATCTCTCCAGGATCTCCAGCTCCTCTTTCTGGGAGGGATAGTCCATAAAAATTTTAAGCAAGAATCGATCCAGCTGGGCCTCAGGCAGAGGGAAGGTGCCCTCCATCTCAATTGGGTTTTGTGTGGCCAGGATAAAGAAGGGCTTGTCCAGAAGATAGGTCTTGTTTCCTACAGTTACCTGCTTTTCCTGCATGGCCTCCAAAAGAGCGCTCTGCGTCTTGGGAGATGCCCGGTTGATCTCATCCGCCAGGACGATATTGGAAAAAACTGGGCCGGCCTCGAAGCGGAACTTTTTGCCTTTATCGATCTCTTCGATGATGGTTGTGCCGGTTATGTCCGCGGGCATAAGGTCCGGAGTGCATTGAATCCTGCTGTAATCAAGGCCCAGGCAGGAGGCCGTGGTCTTGACCAAGAGCGTCTTGGCGAGACCTGGATTGCTCTCCAGGAGGGCATGGCCTCCGGCCAGGATGGCCACTAAAAGCTGCTCGATGGCCACATTTTGGCCGACTATGACTTTGTCGATCTCGCGCCGGAGCTTTTTGAAGATCTCCGGTGCCCGGTTAAAGACTGCTTTCTGATCCTCCGACATTGTTTTCTCCTTCTCTCATTTTCTGGAGGGGGTTTTCGGGTAATTATAGCTTTTCCCTATGCATTTTCCTTGATTATATAGCAAGGCATTTGGGAACGGCTTGATTTACCCATGTTCGCAAATCTTCATCAGCTTCCCCGATCTTTCTGTCAACAAGAATTCGCTTAACCGTCATCATCCAATTTACTCTGATCATGGAATCATACAACAAACCAGATTTATCAAATGTTGCCGTTCCCTTTAAAATTAATCTCTCGAATGGCTCTGGCTTATCTTTAATTCGAGTTGTTATATACGCAACAATGAGTTGCATATCCAATAGATCATGATATAGCACTAGCGCAGGTCTAACTTCGTCAGTCACAAGATCAGTGTGAGAAAGAGGAAGCAGAATTATGTCGCCTTTCTTTATATTTTCGTGCATGTATGGGTACTTGAGTAGTACTTATGAGGTTCGTCTGGGAGCGAGATCGCAGATATCTCCATTAATCCATCTATTATTTCATCTTCGGACATGCCAGCATCAGATTTATAGGAAATATGCCTTTCAGTATGCGAGTTCGCAGACACTATTTTATCATTTACACTCTCACACATTACAACTACCTACTTGCTGCCTAGAATATAAGCCTTTCATCGAATTATAAAATAAAATTTGTTTGATCACTAGCACGTCAGTTTTGCCCCAGCAGTTTCCTCAACTCAGCCACATTCGCCTTGATCTGGTCTTCCAGGGCCTCGATCTTGTCCAGAATCACTTCCGGCTTCTCGTACTCTACCTCTTCGTACTCGATCTCTCTGTACTTCGATATGGAAAGGTCGTAGCCGTTCTCTTTGATCTCGCTGTAGGGCACGAAAAAGCACTTGCCCTTCCTGTCCGTGGGGCTCTCCTCGCGTCTATTTTTGTACCGCTCGATGATATCCGGAATATCGCCCTTGCCGTCGATGAAGTTCCTCTTGTCGTCTAAAGAGTATCCGTCCTTCTCCATTTTGTAGAACCAGACCCGCTCCGTCCTGCCGTCCTTGGTGAAGATCAAGACCGCCGTGGACACGCCCGCGTAGGGCCGGAAGACTCCGGTGGGCATGGAGACAATGCCTTCGAGCTGGCACTTCTCCAGCAGGAGCTGACGCAACTTTTTGTGAGCCTTGGAGCTTCCAAAGAGCACGCCGTCGGGCACAATTACTCCGCACCGGCCGCCGTTGGTGAGAAGCTGCATCATCCTCTCCACGAAGAGAAGCTCGGTCTTCTTTGTGCCCAGCGTTAGGCGGTCGTTTATAGGAAGATATGTAATATTTATTGAGCAAGGAACCCTATGACACACACGAGCCCAAGAGTTGCCGTCAGCAATACAGGTCCGCTGATTTCAGCTCTACAATCCGAAATGAAAAAGAAACAAAGAAGAAGAACCGTGTCTCATCTTGTAGAAGAGGTTATCACCGGCCGGGTGGATGCTTTTGTTCTTCCTGAAGAAAAAGCCTGAGGCAACCATATTTTTCAATTTGCATGCGAATTTTCCATAGCCGTCAGTCTTTAACGCAAGAGATAACTTCAAGAAGCCTGCAATCGAGATTGCAAAGCGCTGTGATCGATAGAAAAAAAGCAGGAAGCTTATAATATGGACGGGCATCTCCATCCGGGCAAAATATCCCTAGTAATGGCTGATATCACCACGCTCAAGGTCGACGCCATCGTCAACGCCGCCAACAACTCTCTCCTGGGCGGCGGGGGTGTGGACGGCGCCATCCACAGCGCTGCGGGCCCGCAGCTTCTGGAAGAATGCCGCTCCATCGGCGGCTGCCCGACGGGCGAGGCCCGGATCACCAGAGGCTACTGGCTTCCTGCAAAATGGATCATTCATACCGCAGGGCCCATCTGGCGGGGCGGAAAACACGGCGAGGAGGATTTATTGGCCTGCTGCTACAGGAACTCTTTTGCCCTGGCACGTTCGCACGGGGTAATGAGCATAGCTTTCCCGGCTATCAGCGCCGGAGTTTATGGTTTTCCCATGGAGCGGGCCTGCCGCATTGCCCTTGGGGAGATGAGCGCTTTCCAGGAGAAGAACGATGGAATTGATGTCATCGCCGTCTGCTTTAACGCTAGGGCCAGCCAGTGCTATCAGGATGCTTTGCGAGTCAGCTCACAAAGTATATCCCTGCCGCTATTACCATGAAAGAAATTCCTTTCTGTTTCAATGAGCTCCCGTCAGTTTTTTCATTCATCGCTTTTGCCAGCTTTGGCGTGAGAATTCCCATGCCCAGGATGAAAAGCACAGTCACAATGGGTTGAAGTGCTCCTACGCTTGATACCAGGGTAACCGATCCGACAGCATAGGCGAAGATGGAGAAGATGATCCCCAGAAATTGGAATGTCTCCTCTGAGATCAAAGCTCCCACAGCCAGGCTGCCTTGACTAAAGAAGCTCTTGACCTCGCTGCGGATGGATCGAATGCCCATGAGGGGTAAGACCACCATCAGACTGCCCAGGGATGACCAGATGTAGAGATTCCACTCGTCTATGGAGAGGAGTAGATACTTGAGGGAAAGATAATAAGCGGTGGTTAAAACCCAGTATGACAGGAAAGGCTTGATCGCAGGCGATAGGGCACTGAGAAATGGCTTGATGTTTGAGCTATTGCTATTTGAACCATTACTGTACAAACTATTGCTATCAGATTCATTTTTTTTGTAGGATATGAGCAGAGTGCCAACGAGAAGCAATAGCCCACCTACGCAATGCTTTAGCTCCAGCACCTCCCCTAAAAGGAGGACTGAGCCTATGAATACAAATAAAGGATACACGTATTCCAGGGCGGCTACTTTAGAAGTTTCTTCAATCTTCAGGGCCTTCATGTAAAAGAAGGATGGAAAGACCTGCAAGCTTCCGAAGAGCAGAGCAATAAGGGACTGCGGATATACAAAGTTCGCGCCTACTATTAAAAACACGGGGATGGCAAAGAGCTGCGAAGCCAATACCTGGCATACAATGTACGCATTGGAATCATCCGCGTAGCTGCTGAGCATAAGCTTATCCATTACCCCTGCGACAGAGAAAAAGATCGTTCCTAAGAATGCGAATGTAAGCCATTCCAGTTTAAATACCTCCTTTTATATGGTGCGTTTTTTTTTAAAGATGGGGAGTGATATAGCTCTCAGCTCGAAACCCGAACAGTTTTAATCGGTCAAATATCAATGTCATACTAGTTATACTTATTTAAGTTTTAGATCATGAGACATCACAAATTAATAAATATGTGGCTAAGATTTCAACAAAAACAAAAAATTTTAAAATAATTTTTTAAAACCTCATTATTTATTTTTAAATTTTATGATATGAAGGTTAATTACTTCAAACTTCACAGGTAACAGCACGGGGTAATATCACGGGCTGAAGTAGCTGAGAAGAATTTAATTAAACATCCCTATGTGGCGTAATATCGCAGCCTGTGCATAGCAGGCACATGGTTTCGGCCAGATCTGCTCGGAGACCGTTCTCCTCCTGCACTTTTCTAGTTATCCTGGCAAGCTTGAGAAGCTTTTCGGCTGACGACCTCTTGACTTCTTAACAACTCCCACTGCTTTTCTTATCTCATCAACGGGCGACTTCTCCACTCCGCTGGTCAGGGAAATAGCTCTTAGCTGGCCTGTGCGCCTGGCCTCTTCCACGAGCCGCAGGATCTCATCCTTTGATAAAAATTTATGAGGCAGATGACTCTGCCATCAAAGCTGCCTATCTGTTGGCTGCACCGCAACAGGGTGCAGAGTTGATAGCACAGGAACCCTGACTTCCGCAAGAGGATCCGCAGTTAGCATTGGGACAGTTGGCTGCGCACGAAGATGCGCCGTTAGCTCCCTGAGCACATGGTCCTGTGCAGTTCTCTAAGCATCCCGTTTGCGAACAGGATGTACTGCTGGGGCAGATGCATGATCCAGCTTGTCCGAGAGCCAATCCCATTCCTGCAAGCAGCAGGACTATTGAGACAATTGCGAGTTTCTTCATTTACACCACTCTACTCATTTTTATGAACGTCGCACGTTCACAACAGTTGATGATCACTATAGCATATGACGATTTGGATTTGGGCAAGATCCTTTGGGTTTTCAAGCGAAATCATGATATAAATCGAAAGTATTATCATTTTTCATTTTATTGTTTGCTGCTATTTCTTCGTTAATAAGAAGAATTAAGCCCGCAAGATAGACGGCAACTGGATCTCGCAAATGGATTTGTCTGTTCGGGTGCTCAGAAAACTCTTTATAGTTCGACGATTGTCTTAGATATGAGAATTTACAATTGTGAATGTCATAGAGCAAGGAGGAGTTATGAAGATTATTAGCCTGCTCGGAGCATTTGCAGTTCTCAGTATCATGATCGTGCCTGTCTTCTCGCAGCCGAGCCTGAAGGGCTGTGCCTGCATGCCGAGGGATTGTCATGGAAAGCCAGCTGAGAATTGCTGTAGCACATCCTCTGATAACTGCATCTCCCTGAGTTGCACCTGTCCTGGCCAGATTGCCTCCTATTCAGGGATGGAATACTACGATCCGGAATATTCTTCTTTCAGCAGGAGCGGCTCGCGTTCACCTGTCAGGCCGGGCTTTGCAGGCCCTGCAAGCTCCAACAATGCCGGTGCGCTCTCCCATGTGTTTCCAGTTGCTCCTAACAACGTAGGACCGCCGGACCCGGATGTGGTGGAATATCTGCCGCCGTCAGCCAAGCAGGTATTCCAGGTGCTCGCGTCTGACGGTCCTCTGACTCAGAAGGACATCATAAACAAGACCGATCTTCCGCCCAGGACCGTGAGATATGCCCTGGGCAGGCTCAAGGGAGAAGAGATGCTACTGGAGCGCTTCTGCTTTAGCGATGCTCGGCAAAGCCTCTACAGTCTGAATGGAATATAAATTGCCGCTACCCGCAAGTGTTAGAGCATCTTATTCTATTGATGAGAGATAGAGGTGCCGGGGTGACTGACCGGCTAAGTGCGCGGCTGCAGACCGCGAGAATTGGGTTCGACTCCCAATCCCGGCCTCATGAAGATCCAAAGTACCATGACTGGAAATAAGGAGAATTCACATATCGGTCATGCAAGAACCTACATCGCCTTCGATGTGGTGGCACGCTACCTCAAATACAAGGGCTATAGCGTCTTCTACCTGCAAAATATCACTGATGTAGACGACAAGATCATCCAAAGAGCTGCGGAGAAGGGCGCCAATCCCCGGTCGCTGGCGAGGAGGTTCGAGCAGAGATACCTGGAGGACATGCGCGCATTGGGCGTAACCAACGTCAACTATTACGCTCGCGCCACCGAGCACATTCCAGAGATCATCGGCCAGATAGAGAGATTGAGCGAGTTGGGATTTGCCTACGAGACGGAGAGCGGCATCTATTTTGATGAATCTCGTTTCCAAGATTTTGGAAAGCTGTCGCATCAGAGTGCTGAGGATCTAATGAAGCATAGAATTGAGCCGGACCCGACGAAGAGAAATCCGGGAGACTTCTCTCTCTGGAAGAAGCGGCAAGACGGAGAGGAGGTGACATGGGACTCGCCCTGGGGCAAAGGCCGACCCGGATGGCACATCGAAGACACGGCAATCACAGAGACCTACTTCGGAGCGCAGTATGATATCCACGGCGGAGCTATGGACCTGATCTTCCCTCACCATGAAGCGGAAATCGCCCAGATGGAGGCAACTTCTGGAAAAAAGCCGCTGGTGGGATACTGGATGCACACCGGTTTTCTCAATGTGAAAGGCGAGAAGATGTCCAAATCTCTGGGAAATTTCACTACCATTCGCAATATGCTGCAAAAGTATGAAGCTGATGCCTTCCGGTTCTTCGTTCTTCTGGCGCACTACAGGAGCCTCATCGACTTCTCCGAAGAGGCTCTGGAGCAGGCTCAGAAAAGCCTGGAGCGGATACGCCAGGCAGCGAAGATCATTGAGGAGCAATTGGAGGCAGCCCCGCAGTCCTCTGCACTTGAAGAAATAAATCTCAGCATAGATCAATGCATAGATCCCAGCGTGGCTGAGGCCAAAGCCAGGTTTCTGGATTCCATGGATAACGATTTCAATACGCCTTATGCCCTGAGAGCTGTTTTCGACCTGGTGAGGGAGGTAAATCGTCGAATCAATGAAAAGACCATCTCTCGAAAGGGGCTGCAAGATGCAAGTGAGCTGCTTCGGGAATTTGGAGAAATCCTCGGCCTACGCTTTAATGCAGCAGGCAAAAAGCCGGAGGAAAAAGCAGAAGTCGCAACCGATAGACTGATCGAACTCTTGATCGAGATGAGGCAAAAGCTTCGCGAGAAAAAGGAATGGCAGCTTGCTGATGAGATTCGAGCCAGGTTGAATGAGCTGGATATAGTCATAGAGGACGCAAAGGCCGGCGGAGGAAAATATACCGTTAAAGAGACGGACCGTTAAAGGGTCGACAAAACCTGAAGAGAAAGGTCAAAGAGAATCGCCCTTTCTCTCAATCAATTCCTCTTTTGGCTTTGCTCCTCAGAGTGGAGAGTTTTTGAAGGGCACCCTCCAAAGTCTCTATTTTCTTGGCGAAGTGGAAGCGTATCAAATGTCTTACATCCTCCCGGAAAAAGCTGGAGCCCGGAACGGCTGCCACACCTACTTCCTTTGCCATCCATTCGCAGAAGGCGGTATCGTCCGGACATCCGAACTCGGATATGTCCATCATTACATAATAGGCTCCCTGGGGAAATGTGTAAGTGAGCTCTTCCGCATCGAGCCCTTTGATGAAGAAGTCTCTCTTCTCCGTATACATCTCGCACAGCCTTGCATAATATTCATCAGGAAAGCCAAGTGCTGTGACTGCCGCCTCCTGCAAGGGTGCTGGTGCACCTACAGTCAGAAAATCATGCACCTTTCTCGCGCCATCGATGATTGCTGGCGGAGCTATCAAATATCCCAGCCTCCAGCCTGTGATGGAATAGGTCTTGGATAGGGAGCTGCAGGAGATGGTTCTCTCAAACATGCCCGGCAGAGATGCGAAATAAATATGCTTGTACGGTTTGTAGACGATATGCTCGTAGACCTCATCGGTTATTACGAATACATCGTACCGATCTGCCAGCGTTGCTATGAACTCCAGCTCCTCTAAAGTGAAAACCTTTCCCGTAGGATTGGAGGGATTGCATAGAATCAATGCCTTTGGTCTCTGCTCAAATGCCCTGGTCAGCTCTTCTTCATCAAATGAGAAATCTGGAGGATGCAAAGGCACAAAGATCGGCTGTGCGCCGGATAGTATGGCATCTGCACCATAATTCTCATAGAAAGGCGAGAAGACAATGACCTTGTCGCCAGGATTGCAGACCGTCATCATGGCGGCCATCATGGCCTCCGTGCTTCCGCAGGTGACAACGATCTCTCTCTCCGGGTCGATGGGCATGCCCATAAACCTGGACTGCTTTTTAGCCAGAGCTTCACGGAAATTCTGAGCGCCCCAGGTTATTGCATACTGATGCGGTCCCTTCATGGCTACATCTTCAAGAGCCCGCAAGAGCGGCTCTGGCGGCTGGAAATCCGGAAAGCCCTGGGAGAGGTTGACGGCTCCATGGGCATTGGCAATTCTGGTCATTTTGCGGATGACCGACTCTGAGAAATATTCCAGGCGACGGCTTGTTGACGGCATAATGCTATTGACCTCTGAAGTTATGGAATCCAACAGGTGCTAAATTAATCTGTGGGTTTGGTGCCGCCCCCGGCAGAGAACCCTTTGCTTATCCGGAAGACACCCTCAAGCGCACAGCCATCATCAAAGTCGAGATAGAGGAAATGACAGGAAAGGCACATGAGAGCCAAAATTGCCGCAATAGCAGGTTTAACTTGTAGGATTGCGAAGGACGAAGCGGGAAGTCCCCATCCTTCAGGGTGGGGATGAAAGCGGAGTCCTTTACCCCTGTTTCTGCCTAACGATAACTATTTTGCCTTATAACACAATTATATATCAATGCTTAAAACGTATCGCTACAGGCTCAAACCTACAAAATCTCAGGTTACTATCTTAGAACGGCAACTTGAGCTTTGCAGATTTGTCTATAATGATACGCTTGCATATCGAAAGAATGCTTGGGAGCTTGAGCAAAGAACTGTCAAACGATTTGAGACTCAGGATAGATTACCTCAACTGAAGCTGGAGGTACCCGAACTCAAGGATGTCTATTCACTGGTTCTTCAGAATGTAGCTCTTAGGGTAGAACTGGCGTTCAAAGCGTTCTTCCGAAGGGTCAAGGCAGGAGAAGAACCCGGTTATCCAAGGTTCAAAGGAAAGAGTAGATACGATAGCATCACGTACTCCCAATCTGGTTTTGAGCTGGATTCTGAAATGCTCCATCTCTCCAAGATCGGAGATATCAAGATCAAGTTGCATAGGCCGATTGAAGGTAGGATCAAGACCTGTACTATTCGCAGAATGCCAACTGGCAAATGGTTCGCTTGCTTCTCCGTCGAGATGGGAGATATCCCACGGCCTCCTTGGAAAGATGGATCTGTTGTAGGAATCGATGTAGGCTTGGCGAGCTTTGCCACCCTCTCAAATGGCGAGAAGATTGATAATCCTAGATTCTTCCGAGAAGATGAGTTGGCATTAGCCAAAGCACAAAGCAAACGCGATAAGCTTCCTAAAGGATCTTCTCTCAGACGAAAAGCGTCCAAAGTGGTGACTAGAATTCATGAAAGAATCGGAGACAAGAGGGCCGATTTCTCCAATCAGGTTAGTCGCCAATTGGTAAACCGTTTCGGCGTAATAGTCTTTGAAGATCTTGATATTCAGAACATGCTCAAGAATCATCACCTGGCAAAATCCATCTCGGATGTTGCATGGGGGATGCTGGTAAAAGCAACCGAGAGCAAAGCAGCATACGCTGGCTCTAAGGTTGTCCTAGTTGATCCCAAGTGCACTTCTCAGATGTGTTCACGGTGCGGCATGATAGTCAAAAAAGATCTCTCTGAAAGAATCCATAACTGCTCGGAATGTGGCTTGACTATGGACAGAGATCTCAATGCAGCAATCAACATTCTCAGACTGGGGATGCAGTCTGTTCGCAAAAGCGATAGAAGCCCCGTCCTTTAGGGCGGGGAGCGTTCACTAATGTCTCAAGTGATAGTTTCGGGCCGGTGAAATAAAAAATGAGGGATCGACTTTGCAGAAACCAAAAATGAATCGACCAGCACAAAGATAGAGCACCTGCCGCCGTCGGCAAAGCTTGTCTTTAAAGTGCTGGAATCAGGGAGCCTTCTGACGCAAAAGGATATCGTCGCCAAGACCCAATCTTCCGCCCAGGACCGTGAGGTACGCCCTGAACCGATTGAAGGAGCAGCATATCCTTCAAGAGCGCTCCTATTTCCAGGATGCGCGCCAGAGCCTCTATGGACGCAGTCCGGATACCTTGGGGGTGGTGGCAGAGTAAATGGCGATGCCATCTTTAGATTTAGGTCTATTCAAATCACGTTCCTCCAGGGTGCTAAAAAACCCTTGCACCTGTTGATCGGGCCGGTCTGAAGCCCGATCGCTGGCCTCCTAGGAAGAGCGGCAAAAATAGATTATTCGGCTCTGAGAGACTTTGAGATGTTATTATTTTTATCATGATAATTTGAAATAAGCCGAATTGCCCCAGTAAAAAGGTATAAATAACCCCTCAATTAACAATTGTGATCGGTGATATGAAAATGAGGGATCGTCTTTGCTGACGCGGAACTGCAGCCGCATAGCTTGAACCTGGACCGCTTGCCGCCATCGGCCAAGCTGGTTATCAAGGTGCTGGAATCAGGAAGCCTTTTGACCCAAAAGGAGATCATAAACAAGACCTACCTTCCTGCCAGAACAGTCAGATACGCCTTAACCAGGCTGAAGGAAGAGAACCTCCTTTTAAAGAGATTCTACTTCCAAGACGCACGCCAGAGCCTCTATGGCCTTAACGCCACATCTCTGGAGGTGGTGACTGCATAGTTATAATTTTATTACATATTTTCAAACATTTTGCATCGGGAGCGCGGAGGGTCACGAATACCCCGACCTTCAGGTTGGGGATGAAGTGAACCCTCGCACGTTATTTGTGCTCACTTAAACCGATGAGCTGGAATTCGAAAGCAGAGTTTTCCATGGAAAACCACATAAAACCAAAAACAAGAGGCGATTATCCACCTCCCTTAGATGGCTTTTTCTGGCCGACCTTGATCCCAGAAATGTCAGCGATCTCACGCATAAGAGCATTCTTCCTACTGCGCTCATTCAGATGAT